>JANLHY010000681.1 GCA_024653795.1 Candidatus Brocadiaceae bacterium
AGAATCCCCCGTCCTCCCCCCTGTCCCCCTCCGGAGGGGGATAAAGGGGGAGGATTGGGGTTGTAAACTTGTCCTCATGAAACTCGTCCTCGTGAAAACGGGGAATGGGGAATAACCCCTGAAAAAACACAACCCCCCTGAATCCCCCTTTATTAAGGGGGACTGCATAGGAATAATTTATACCCGATTAGAGCTGCCTCCAAATGCCCTGATTTTTCATAACATCGTGCAATATTTAATAAGGTATTTTTATCATTGGGGTACTTTTTTAGAAATGTTTCAAAGTGCGGTATAGCCTTTTCATAAGCCTCTTGTTTTATATAGAGTTCTCCCAAATGCAAGAGTACTTCATTATCTGCAATACCTTCCGTAATGGTTTTTAACAGGGTGTTAGTTGCTTCGGTAAGGTTTTCCATACTTAAATAGCAGAGAACGAGATTCTTGTATGATGTGAGGTATCGGGCGTTAGAAGATATAGCTTTTTGTAAGTAGTTTATGGCTGTTTGCAACTGGCCTAATTGTCCAAAGCAATAACCTAATCCATTGTAAGCAGTGTAATCGTATCCCAAAGTGTCAACCATAAGAGAAATTTTATTTACGTTATTGAGATGCCATTCACGTAATGATAAGAATCTTTCAAAGTAATCAATTGCCTTTCTGTGATTCCTTTCCTTCAAATATACGCAGGCGAGGGTAAATATGATATCTATGTTCTCTGGTTCAATATTTAACTCAGCTAATTTTGATAAGGCAAAGCGGCACAATTCCTTTGCTTTCGGCATATTTTCATTATAAAGGTAACAATTTGCTGTTTCATAAATAATCATTACGTAGTGATGCAGGCTAACGTTTGTTTCTTGTATCAGTTCACCCCCCTTCCCTAATCCCACCCGCCAGGGGCGGGAGAAAAACGTTTCCTCCCCCTGTCCCCCTCCAGAGGGGGATAAAGCCTCCCCCTTGTCCCCCTCACTGAGGGGGAGAAAGGGGGAGGGGGAGGTCAGGTGGGGGCGCTGAACTGTTACTGTTCCTCCATGTTTCGAAAAGGAGTCGGGTGTCATTATCTTCAGCGCTTCTTTTCCCGCATTTATACCGTCCTGAAACAAGTCTTGTATGCGATAATTGCGTATCAGGTTAAACCAGGCAAAGCTATCCAATTTATTTTGTTCAATTTGTTTTTTTAGTAAGTGGGTAGTCCGTTGCCACTTTACACGCATCTTTTCTTCGTCAAGGTTATATCCGTGGTGGTAAAGCCTTATTTCGGTTGATAGCCGTTCACCATCAATAATGGTTTGTTCGTGGATGATGTCTTTATAAAATCCTTTGCCACGGCGAAAGATACGCGGATGATAAAACGTATGCATGCCATCCTTTATAATGCTTTGAATAGCGATAATAATTCCATTATATCTATTGTCACTTATTGCAAGCCTGAGCTTCGGTATATCCGCCTGTTCTAATTCTTCATCAGCATCTATCTGGAGAATCCAATCTCCTGATGCGTAATTTAAACAATGATTTCTCGCCTCACTAAAACTGTCATTCCATGGGTGATGATAAACCTTTGCTCCGAAAATCTTAGCAATATTTATTGTATTATCGGTAGAACCTGTATCAACAACAATAATTTCATCAACTGCATCCTTAATACTGTTCAGGCAGTTAGGCAGAAATTCCTCTTCGTTTTTTACTATCATGCAAGCTGAGATTTTTTCTTTCCTTAAGTTTTGCATGTGCATATTAAAGTTGATTCCTGGAATTTTCTTTAGCTAATTTAGTTTCCTTTTCAAAGGGAATCCAATGTTATTTTCCGATACAAAAATCGCAAATACTATGCCTTATTAAATCGCATTTAAATAATCATGGAATTCCAATATGTTTTTTAAGCAAACCTCACAAGGGTATTCTTCTGGCTGTAGGACAAGGAAAATATGGATGCTGTGAGTATTCACGGGCATATAGAAGTTTTGTGTAAGAAGAACGTAGAGAAAGGGTTTTAAATTATGCTTTCGGCAGCTACTTTTAAGCTCCCCTCTAAAAAGAGGGGCTGGGGGTGTGTTACGGCAAACTTACACACCCCTTTATCCCCTCTTTTTAGAGGGGAATTATAAAAGATTGAAATTCCTATACACTTAAACTAAGGTGTTATTTTATACAAGATGATTAATTTTTATTCAATTTTAAATATTTCCCCCCCAAACAATGCAATATCATCGAAGGATTCATTATATGTACCGCCATTCGCATGGTGTAAAATAATTTCAGCGATTCTTTTCGCCCTTACATCGGCATTGTGAAATTTCCGAACTTTATAATATCCTGACAAGGCAATTTCATCAGCTATATC
>JANLHY010000686.1 GCA_024653795.1 Candidatus Brocadiaceae bacterium
ATTGAACAAAGACTATCTGTGGGAAAAGATACGAAATGAGAAGTTGTGCAGTCTGGTCAGAGAAGTAATACGGTCGTCTACTAAGATGGGGGATAAAACTCAGGCGACTACTACCTCTGAAATTGAAATTCTTTCTCCAGAAAAGAGATTATTACACATGCACCTTTCCACTATTCAGATTGATAAAAATACGTACGGAATTCTCCTCGTATTTCATGATATTACGGAATTGCGGAAACTCGAAAACACACGCAGGGAATTTGTCGCAAACGTATCACACGAACTGAGAACTCCACTTGCTTCTATCAAGGGATATGTGGAAACGCTGCTCGAAAATAATGATATGGATAATGCGTCTACACGAGAATTTCTCGGTATTATAATGAAACATACGCAGAGACTTGATAATCTGATCAAGGATACCCTGGAATTATCTAAATTAGACTCTAACGATTTAAAGATCGAACTTCACCATGTGGATATACATCCGTGTATTGAGGATATTTTTTCCCACTATAAGGAAAGCTGTACGGGAAGAGACCAGACTTTTGAGCTGGATATGCCCCAGCATCTACCCATGATTGAAACAGATGAATATCTCTTGCGACAGTTGCTGACAAATTTACTCGACAATGCTATAAAATATACACCGAAAGGTGGTCGGATAGGTCTGAAGGTTAACCCCATCAATGGATCTGTTCAGTTTGAAATATCAGACACGGGTATCGGCATTCCACCAGAACATATCCCGCGTATTTTTGAAAGGTTCTATCGTGTTGACCCTGCCCGCTCACGGGAAATGGGTGGAACTGGACTGGGACTTTCCATTGTTAAACACATTGTCAGTCTTCATCATGGGTTCATTAAAGTCGAAAGTGCCGTGGATGTCGGAAGTAAATTCATAATTACATTACCTCAGCAACAACCTAAGTATGCAACATGAGGGGTAAAATAGGGACAGACACTATTTTATTTGACAAATGAGGCAAAGCAATATAATGTTTGAACTTGCCACGTATTGCAAGGGTATTTGTTCCAAACTTATATTCCTAATTTTCTACCGAAAATTCTGTTATATCAACAGGGTTTTCAAGGATACTGCAATTCTGTCAAAGTCACCTTAGTCATTAATGTTCTCTTCTGCTTACAGTAGATTGTTTATTGCTTTAACTTCAATTTGCCGGTCAAGCTGATAATCTTCCATGCCGAAATAAACGACTGTTCCTTTTTTTAAGCCTAACTGTTCAAGGCTTCTCTTCAAGCCTTTTAAATCCCCTGCGTCTATCGTGGTTGAGGTCTTTATTTCGTAAGCATGCAATCCCTTTTTGTCATGAACGAGAAAATCTATTTCATCTCCCTGCGACGTCCTGTAAAAATAGAAACTTGCGCCGGATGACTCTCGTATATGCTTACGCTTCAGTTGCTCAATCAAAAACCCTTCAAAGCTAAAGCCCCGGTACGGCGATGTCCTTAATGCCTCAATGGATGAAATGTTTAACAGATAATGAAGCAGCCCTGTGTCACGGAAATAAATTTTATAACTCTTTACAAGGCGCTTGCCAACATTTTGATAATAAGGGACAAGCCTATCAATAAGAAAGTATGTTTCTAACAATTCAACATACCGGTTGACGGTGTGATAACTTACCCCAAATGCGGACGCTGTCTGCGAAGCATTCCAGAGCCTTGCATGGTTGTGCGCTATCATGGTTAATAATTGTATCTGCTGCTGGGGAGAAAAAGATGTCTTTAACAGGGCAAAGACATCCCTCTCTACAAATGTTTTCACATACTGTTCCATCCAGACAAAGCGGTCATTTTCATTCCACAAAAGCGGTTCAGGATAGCCGCCGTTCAGCCAGAATTTCTCCAATTTCATTTTACGAAGGGCATTCGCCTCGGAATAACTAAAGGGATGGATTTCAATAAACCCCACTCTGCCGGCAAGGGTTTCGGATATGTTCTTTACAAGCAGCGGATTGACTGAACCCAGCAGGACGATGCGTCCCTTTTTGTCCCTCTTGCGATCAACATAGCTTCTCAACGCTGGAAACAGTTCGGATAAAATTTGCGCCTCATCTATTATGCAATGCTCGCCGTACTGTTCCAGGAAAAACTCTATATCAGCCGAGACCCTGCCGTAATCAGAAGGCTTCTCCATGTCAAAATATCTCCATTCAGGCAATTCCATTTTCGCAAAGGTGGTTTTCCCTGACTGCCGCGGTCCCACAATAACCACAATGGGGAACAGCTTGAGATATTTGGTTAATTTCTCTGAGATTGTGCGCTTTACCGGAGGCATACTTGCATTATAGAAAGTAAATTTCTAATTTGCAAGCTATTTTATGTAAATTTATTAGTGTGCCTGCCGTTATTCTAACTCCTGACTGCTATAGTTAACGCAAAAAGAAAGTTGTCATTGCGAAGGCGATAACCAGAAGCAATCCACTCTCATAGAGATAAGATGGGAATATTCATCGATTCCTTCCAGACCATCTATATAGTTATTATCTACTACTATCTCTGTAATCAAATCCTGCCAGCCGGTAATAGACAACATTCCCTTCTTTCCTGGTGGTAAGGATACGACGGTCACGCATCATACCCAGATGCTGAGAGAGATTGCCCATATCGATATCAATTCTGACAGAAAGTTCGGTCACATTCATTTCGGTTTCACGGAGGGTGTTGATGATCTCCAGCCTCGTAGGATGCGAAAAAACTTTACACATCTCTGCATGATACTCGTATATCTTTTTTTCTATATCCTTCTTTTGTATTTTAGCCATAAAAAGAGTATTAGAATAATAGTATTTTATATACTTCTAAAATACTATAAATCTCAAATCTTATGCTGTCAACAAAAATAATGGGGTAGACTATTCTCAAAAATAAAGGTAAAATTATTTCTCGTTTTGGAAAAGAATAAGCCACAGAGACCACAGAGAAAAGCTCATAAATTCTCTGTGGTTAATTTTGACAGTACTATGGGGAGATTGATACATGAAAAAATGCATTGCTGTACTTGCTGGTGATGGAATCGGACCGGAAATAATGAAGGAAGGACTGAAAGTACTTGATACCGTGGCGAAGAAATTTGGTCATACCTTTGAATATAAAGAAGCGCTGGTAGGCGGATGTGCGTATGATAAATATGGTCATCCCCTGCCAGACGAGACAAAAACAGTATGCAATAACGCCGACGCCATCTATTTTGGAGCAGTAGGTGGACCGAAATGGGAAAATCTACCATCGGAACTAACCCCTGAACGGGGGGCGTTGCTGCCATTAAGGGCTATTTACGGCTTGTTTGCGAATCTGCGCCCTGCCGTAATCTTTGGTCCACTTGCCGATGCGGCATCTCTGAAATCTGACCGCTTAAAAGGGGGATTGGACATTTTAATTGTGCGTGAATTGACGGGCGGGGTTTATTTCGGCAAAAACAAGGTAAAGTCGCTCACCTTGAAAGAAGGAACGGTTCAAGGGGATTACGCCGTTGATTATATGATTTATTCCGTGCCTGAAATCCAGAGGATTACCAAAGTAGCTTGCGAGGCGGCGATGAAACGCAGTAAGAAGTTGACCTCTATTGATAAGGCAAACGTCCTGGAAAGCTCGAAACTATGGCGAAAGGTGGTTATTGATTTTGTTCAAAAGAATTATCCACAGATTCAACTCAATCACATGTACGTGGACAATGCAGCCATGCAACTGGCAACAAACCCGAAACAATTTGATGTAATTGTCACAGAAAATATGTTCGGCGACATCCTGTCAGACCTGGCATCTGCCATTACCGGGTCAATCGGCATGCTTCCCAGCGCAAGCCTCTCAGAAACGGGATTTGGACTCTTTGAGCCAATACACGGCTCAGCGCCCGATATTGCGGGACAGGGCAAGGCAAACCCGCTTGCGCAAATCTTATCAGGGGCGATGATGCTGAAATACGCCTTCGGGCTTGGCAAAGAATCAAACGCCATTGAACAGGCTATTATGTCCGTACTGGAAGATGGCTATCGGACTAGTGACATCGCTTCTGCCAATACGCCAAAGGATAAAATACTTTCAACCTCCGGAATGGGAACTAAAGTGGCAGAATATTTAATCAAGACAAAAGAGTGATTCGTCTTTCCATATTTCTGAAAGGGTTGACTGCGTATGATTATGACCGTTGTTGTCGTCTCGATATTGCTATTACTGCTAGGATATATTTTCTATGGCAGATTCATTGCAAACCATTTGCAGTTAAATGATTCAAATCCGACTCCGGCATGCACGATAAACGACGGGGTCGACTACGTGCCTGCAAAACCGGTTATGTTATTGGGACAACACTTGTCTGCGATTTCTGCCGCAGGTCCGATCGTAGGTCCCATTCTCGCTGCGATCTGGTTCGGGTGGTTACCTGCATTAATCTGGATAGTTATCGGCTCAATATTTATTGGCGGTGTGCATGATTTTTTAAGCCTAGTCGTCTCAATACGGCACAAAGCAGCTTCTATCGGCCAAATTGTCAAAGAATATATGTCGCGGACTTCGTATATACTTTTTCTTTCCTTCGTGTGGCTTGCCCTTGTTTACGTCATCATCGCCTTTACCGATATAACCGCGCAGACATTTAAAACGATGTCAGCAGAAGTTGCCTTTGGCCCCGGAGTCGCCGCTTCATCGGTACTTTACATAATGCTTTCAATTATCATGGGAGTCTTGCTCTACAGGTTCAATCTGAACCTGAAAATAGCTACCGCCATTTTTGTCCCCCTGATATTGGTTGTTGTGTGGCTCGGACCTCAAATGCCGTCGTCTCTTTTGAATTTTTTGGCACGTATTACGGTAAAACAGTGGGATGTTATGTTGCTCGTTTACTGTTTTGCGGCGTCGATAATGCCGATGTGGCTGTTGCTCCAGCCACGCGGTTATCTCGGAGGCTGGCTGCTGTATTTGACGATCTTTATCGGGCTGATTGGCGCAATATTTAGCGGATTTGATGTGCAATATCCATCCATCAATACCGAAGGAATAAAAAGTATCGTCAATGGCAAACCGTTATTCCCGATTTTGTTTATCACGATTGCCTGCGGCGCATGTTCAGGGTTTCATGCGATTGTAAACTCAGGCACGACTTCAAAACAATTACGGAGGGAGTCCGATGCGAAACCCGTGGGCTACGGCGCTATGCTCCTTGAAGGTCTTCTGGCAGTGCTGGCTCTGGCGACGGTCATGATGCTGCCGAAAGGCTCGGATATCCTTAAAGAAGACCCGAACCTCATATACGCTAACGGTATTGCCAAATATTTGGGCATGATGGGAATAAATTTCAGCGTGGCTTTTCCTTTTGCATTGCTTGCCTTTTCCACCTTTGTATATGATACCCTCGATGTAAGCACCCGCTTAGCGCGATACATACTGCAAGAGCTTTTGGGGTTACAAACAAAAATCGGCGGGGTTATAGCAACGGTAATTACCCTTGCCGTGCCGTTAGCATTCCTTCTGCTTACCAAAGAAAAGGGATACATGCTGGCATGGCCGATCTTCGGCATAAGCAATCAACTCCTGGCGAGTCTGGCGCTCCTTGCGATTTCCGTATGGTTGATAAAAACAGGAAAGAAGTCGTTCTACGTGATAATACCCATGATATTCATGATGACTGTTACGCTCTGGTCGCTTATCCATCATGTATTGCATTCCTTGTCGAACATGCTTGGCGGACCATCTATTAAGCCAGACATGATAATATCCGTAATCTTCGGCATAATTCTGTTCGCCCTCAGCCTGTGGTTGATTTGGGAGGCGGTTAGAGTCCTTGTGCTCAAGCCGTCAAGAAGTAAAGAATTAGTTCGGATAAAGTTATAGTATTGATACGAAAATGCCCCTCACCCAGACCCTCTCCCACACGGGGCGAGGGAACTTTCCCTCCCTTGATGGGAGGGATTAAGGGAGGGTGAAATATTTTCATGCTCTTTTGTGAGTCTTTGGCTCATGAGGGCTTACCCTGTAAAAACTTCTTTTCCCCATTCCCCGTTTTTACGAGGACGAGTTTTATGAGGACAAGTTTTTGTAAGTTTTTGTTCATTAAAGACTGCTAAATCCGAGGCGAAGCCTCAGACCAGTGAAACACAGTTGTAGGTTGAGAGTTGACAGTTGAAAATGGTTGGATGGTTACCAGCCATTTAACCATTTAGCCATAAAATTGAATATTGGATATTAATTATGATACGAGAACAAAATATACCGGGAAAAAATAAGTTTTCGTCTCTCGGACGCAAAACAGTGCCGCGCTTCCCCGGATGGTGGGTTACCCTCGGTCCTGGGGTCGTCTGGATGGCGCTTGCGCAGGGCAGCGGTGAACTGATCTGGTGGCCGTATATCGTTGCAAAATATGGCCTGACCTTTCTGTTCCTGTTGATTCCTGCGTGCCTGCTGCAATATCCCGTTACCGTGGAGATTGGACGCTACACCCTCCTTACCGGCGAAAGTATTTTCCATGGTTTTATCCGCCTGAACCGATGGTTCGGCATATTTCTCTGGGTGTTGATGACGCTCTCATTCTTGTGGTTCGGCGCATTCGCCTCTGCTGGTGGGACAGCGATGGCTGCATTGACAAACTTCCCTTCAGGTTGGAGTCATCGCGGTCAAACGTTATTCTGGGGTTACGCATCTATTGCGGTATTCCTCACCGCTATTCTTTTGAGCAAAGTGGTTTATACACTCATCGAACGGTTTATGAAGGTGGTGGCGGTAATCACCGTTGCCGGACTGCTCTGGGCTTGTATTCAACCGGAAGTATTACACTCTGCGCCCTCGTTCTTGAAAGGGCTTTTTGGACCAAATAGTCCAATGCCGTGTCCATGGGATAATCATGATGCTACCAAACTTCTTACAGCAATTACCTTTGCAGGTCTTGGTGGTTTCTGGATTCTCTTTTATTCATATTGGATGCTTGACAAGGGTAATGCCATGGCTGACCATATGGGTCGTATCACGGGCCTCATCACGGGCAAACTGGAAACCATCACAAGCGATGGAAATCTGCCGGACGAATCTCCGGAAAACTCACAACGATGGAATTCCTGGCGACGTTATCTCGCCGTTGATTCCCTGACGGGCATCTGCGGAAACCTGTTTACTACCCTCATGACCTGTCTGCTGGCCTACGCTCTGCTTTTTCCTAAAGGTCTCCTGCCCAATGAATACGAACTGGCTGTGGTGCAGAGCAGATTTTTCGAAGTAAGCTGGGGCTACGCAGGCCGCATTTTGTTTCTTATCGTAGCTGCGGCATTCCTGACAGATACCTGGCTGGCCACTGCGGACGCCGTCAGCCGTATGCAGGCTGACATCGTGCATATCCTTTTCCCCAAAAGTCGCCGTTTTGAGTTGCGCCACTGGTATTATTTCTTTTTGGGTGTATTGACCGTGATCACATCTTGTACCATGCTGCTCGATGCACCTGGCCCACTGATTCTAACCAGTGCGGTTATCGGTTTCATTGGTACGGTAATTTTCCCCGTGGCCCTCTATCTCTTGAACCACCGGATGCTAGCGCCAAATATACCGCTCTGGGCGCGTCCACGGAAGATATCTCTATGTCTCCTTGCCGTTTCTTTTCTGGCTTACCTGGCGCTGGCCGTTGCCTATCTCCGGGTAATATTATCTCCAAAGTGAGTCAGTATCTTCTCGTACAATTTTCTATACAATCCACAGTGAAATTATACTAATACCGGCACCTCAGCATGCAAATAAACCAATGTTTTTACGGTGCCCACAGGTACATAAAAGACGGCGTGCCTGACCTGACGAATGTTTTTAGGTCAATATTGAGGAGATTAATTGTCCCAAAACCCGAATTGCCGAGTTGTGAGTATATGTTGTTCTTGCAGAAGCCAAAGGGGTCTTTATTCTTGCGATTGAAGCGGATTCTTTTTTATCATGAAACAGGACACGATTTGTATCAGTAATAAACATGGGTTCTCTTGTGTTGCCTCTTGATGTAACGTGGTAAACTGCTAAACTACTCCTTAACTATCTACTATTTCATTCTCGGACAACCTGTAAAGTTATACCTTAAAATTCTTGCACAATGCATGGTATTATGTATAATACCGTATCATGAGAATTGTAATTGATACCAATGTTTTATATTCAGCTCTCAGGTCTAAAAAAGGTGCGTCATACAGATTAATTTCACAATTGCCATGCAATACTTTTCAAATAATGCTTTCTGTTCCGTTATACGTGGAATATCAGGAGGTTTTATTAAAAGGAAAACTTTCAGAAAGATATTCAGAGCAAGGAATACTAGGATTTTTAAGGTATTTTTGTAAAATTTGTATCCATCAAGAGATTTTCTATTTATGGAGACCCGTTTTAAAAGACCAAAAAGATGATATGATTTTGGAATTAGCAGTAGCGGGTGATTGTGATTACATTGTTACTCACAATATTAAACATTTTATGGGTTTGGAGCAATTTAAACCAAAACCAATAACGCCTAAAGAATTTATTGGATTACAGGGAGGTTTACTATGAGTACTTTGAGTGTGAGAATACCGGAATCGTTACATAAAAAAATAAAGAAAATTGCTAAAGAAGAAAAGGTTTCTATTAACCAATTCATTAGTAGTGCAGCAGCCGAAAAAATCTCTGCCATTATGACTGTAGATTATTTAAAAAAAGAGGCTAAATTGGGGAAGAGAAAAGATTTTGAAGCAATATTAAAAAAAGTACCAGATGTTGAACCAGAACCGTACGATAGATTAACCAAGGAATAACAAGTCGCTTCACCTGACCGCTATTCCGCTGCGCTTCATAGCGGGAGGTGAGCTTTGTCGTTAGTGGGCAATAAAGCGGAGGTATGTATGCGTAAATTGTTATTTGGCTTGTTGATCGCCTTTCTATTGACTACATCGGGAGAAGGGTAGGCTGATAGAGCACTCCCTGATGACAACCTAGCCTTTCCGGTACTTCTAACGGATGTTCCCCCACCGAAAAAGTCGTAACCACTTATTTAGAAAAGAGATAATATTGTATTTTGCAAAATAACATAGCCACTAATAATGTAA
>JANLHY010000702.1 GCA_024653795.1 Candidatus Brocadiaceae bacterium
GTACTTGCATGACGTAAAATACTTGCTTTTCAAGGATTTTCATATTACGGACATGAAAGAAAACCAATTGACCGCATCCGTATGCGGCGAAGTGTTTAACGACGATAAACACGTAATTAAGACAGAAATAAAAGCCATCACATATCATGGTTTATCAATCGTGCAGGAAAATCATCAATGGAAAGCACGGGTCATATTCGATTTGTAATTATTTTGCCACAAATTGGCACGAATGGACACGAATAAAAAGAAAATACTCGTAACAGTTTACCCTCACCCTCGCCTTCCCCCATCAAGGGGGAGGAAATATGGTGGTAATAAGCATTCCCCGCCCCTTGTGGGAGGGGTTAGGGGAGGGGGTGAAGTGTTGCAAATACTCCATAAGAATTTATCTTACAAAATTATTCGTGTAAATTCGTGTTTATTCGTGGCTAATTTATTGAAAGAATATTTTTATGGCAGACGATAAATATAAGATTCAAAAGATAGATGACTACCGCTGGCGTATCCCCAGAGAAGGCAAGATGCGGGTGGATGGCATCGTGTATGCCGACAAACACATGCTGGAAGAAATTCAGAAGGACGAAAGCCTGCAGCAGGTGATTAACGTCTCTTATCTTCCGGGGATTGTAAGCCATTCGCTGGCAATGCCCGACATCCATTGGGGATATGGGTTTCCCATCGGCGGCGTGGCAGCGTTTGATATGGACGAAGGCGTGGTTTCCCCCGGCGGCGTTGGATATGACATTAACTGCGGGGTAAGGTTGCTCAGGACGGGGTTGTATCGCGTGGAGATTTCAGGCAAACTCGAATCTGTGGTGAATACGCTATTTGCCAATATCCCTTCCGGTGTAGGTTCGCATCGCAAGGATTTGAAACTTTCACAACACGAAGTAAAAAACGTGCTCAAAAATGGCGCTCGCTGGGCTGTCTCAAATGGTTATGGGACAAAAGAAGATTTAGAACATATTGAAGAAAGGGGCTGCATCGCAGGAGCTGACCCTGAACTGGTTTCTAATCGGGCTATTGAACGTGGCCTGGCACAATTAGGCACCCTCGGTTCCGGAAACCACTTTGTCGAGGTTGGCTATGTATCAGAGATTTACAACGAGGAGATTGCCCGCGCGTTGGGACTGGAAAAAGACGGCATTACCATTGTGGTACACACGGGATCAAGGGGATTGGGTTATCAGGTGTGCGATGACTTCATACGAGTTATGATCGATGCATCCCGGAAGTATAACATTGAACTTCCCGATCGGCAGCTATGCTGTGCACCTATTAATTCACCGGAGGGGAAAGAATATCTTGCTGCGATGGCCTGTGCAGCCAATTATGCCTTTGCCAATCGACAGATGATTACCCACTGGGTTCGGGAATCCTTTGAAAGGGCGCTGCACATAGGCCCTAAGGAATCCAGAATATCCCCCGTGTATGATGTCTGTCACAATATCGCCAAATTCGAGGACCATATCGTCGATGGTAAAAAGAAGCGGTTATGTGTTCATCGTAAAGGCGCTACTCGTGCATTTCCACCGAACCACCCTGATACACCCGACGCATACAAATCCGTGGGCCAGCCCGTATTAATACCTGGAGACATGGGACGATGTTCTTATGTGCTGGTAGGCACAGAGAAGGCATATTCCGATACCTTCGGCAGCACATGTCACGGGGCGGGGAGGGTCATGAGCAGAAATCAGGCGATGAAGATAGCCAAGGG
>JANLHY010000703.1 GCA_024653795.1 Candidatus Brocadiaceae bacterium
TTGTGGCTCCTTTCTTTTAATATAGCTATATTTTGTTCTGTGGATTATCCCACAGAGGGAGCCACTTTTTCAATTTCAACTAAAAATAGTATATCATCGAAAGCCCTTGTTATTAGTTTAAGTTGTCTTTAATGTCTTTGTATAAGTTCTTCAAATGTTCATTTGACATATCTAATATCGGTTCGTACATAAAAGAATTAAGATGAATATTTTCAGGAGTCATTAAGTTCACTTGTTCTAAAATACCTATTGTTTTAATCTCGGCAGGAAAATCTTTTTTAAATCTTTCGATTAAAACCGATGTTTGATTTGATTCTATACTTTTCCAAAACACATCATTATTAATTTTAGCTATCATAAATTGTTCTGCTTTTAATCGAATTGCAATTGCAAGAACTATTTTATTTTCTAATTCAATGATTTCGATAGTTGACGATAGAATACTATCGGCTGTTTCATGTATCAAATCAATAACTAAATTATTGCCATTTTCAAAAGTTAGTCTATGCTTGTCTTTTAATATTTCTTTTATTATTACTTCTAAGTCAGTTAATTTAATACTCTTAGTGTCTTCTTTGAAATGTAAAAGTGATGTTAGTTTAAGGTAATTATCTTCATAACCTGTATACTCCGCAAGATTCCTAACAAAAGGAATAGAAGCAATAAGCATTTGGTCATTATCATGTAAATGTTTTTTCCACTCATCAAATGGATTCTTTTGATATTTTTCTTCTTTTAACTCGATTCCATTTTCTGTTTTTACAGTATTTAATTTATGTTCCCTTTCCATATCTAATCTGCTACTAACTGTCCTATGAAAATCAAAATTGTGAGTAAGAATTATTTGTTTGAAAATGTTTTCTTGAGATATGTCCTTTAAATACTCAATAATAGCATACTTGTTTTTGTAGTCAAATGAGTCTGCAATATCATCAACCACAAATAATGTTTCTTGATTATTTTGTTTGCGAGCTTCTACTTCAAAAATAATATTCAGTATATACAATGCTCTTAGCTCACCACTACTCAAAACTTTAAATAATTCCTCCTCTTCAATAGGCATGGTATCCTTAAAATCTTCAAAGACAAATTTAATATTGGGACCTTCACTCTTTAAAATCACATCTTCTTGATTATCCACTGACAACTTAAATGGAACAGTAGAAAATCTTTTATTAAATTCATCAATTACCTGTCTCCATTGCGTTTCTTCTTTTTTAGCTTGGGCAACAATTTGTTCAATTTCCTTTTTGCCATTACTATATTCTGACTCCAATGCCTTATATGCTTCAATGTTTCTTTTTAGATAGGAAATCCAAAGTTTTCCTTTAAGACCGTTTAAGTTTTCTAATTCAGGAAGTATGGATGGGTTTTCTTCTAAATAATATCTAAAATCTTTTAATTCTTGGTTTTTTGTTATTGCTTTGTCTATTTCCTCAAATGCTTTTACTAAATCAGGATTTTTAAGAATACTGTCTTTCTCCTGCTTAATAACTTCTTCCAATTCAGCTTCTGTGGTTATTTCTCTATTCTTTTCCTTTTCCTTTTCCTTTGCATTGAGGGAAACAGAGTGCTTTGCCTGAAAGAATCCATTATCTTTCAGGTTCTTTGCTATGGTCGTAGCGTTATTATGATTAAAAACTCCTTTTTTGAAATATGCGAATGAATCAATTAATTCATTATATTTATCAATATATCCTGAAAGTTTAGTTTTGAAATCTTTTGTTTCTAAAAAAGCCACAACCTTTTCGCTGAATATTTTTTGATAGACAATATTTTCTAATACTGGTTCAGCCTTGTCTAAAACTTCTTCTTTAACACGAAGAATCGCCTTAAAAAATTCTTTGGGATAATGCGTAAAATCATTTGAGAAAGTTTCTTCAATATTTGCTTTAAGGCCTGAAAGAGGTTTTAATTCCTTAATTAAAAGTTCTTTCTTTTCATCAATATTAAAATGAATTTGTTCATATTTTTCTTTTAATTCTTTATTTACTAATAGAGTTGAGATTTTATTTGATTTGTACTCTTTATTGTATGGTACAATAATAAAAACCTGTTCCCTACTGATTTCTGCGTTGTTTTCATCATTTATAATTCTTTTAGTTTTTCTTCCTTTAAAAATTAAATCTTTGGACTCTACACCATTACTTAAATCCATAAATGTCTTGGCAAAAGAAGTCTTCATTATTCCATTTGGAGCATATATTGAATATGTGCTTTTTTGAGTGAAGTCAAATTTGCATACCATTTTTTTTATTCCGTAACAGTTCTCTAATTCTATGTTTAACTTATTCATTGATTACACTCCTAAATGTTTTTTTGCAAAAGTAGCGACAAAAATACTATTTATTTCTGTCGATTTAGCGGGTGGGAAAACCTGTCTGCGGCAGGAACGGCTTTGCCGAAATTGCCCTGCCCGTTGTTGTCCGCCGTAAAGTTTATGTGTTGTCCTGTCGTCATAGGGTTGCCGATAATTTGGTTACAAGCGTAATAAGTTCGTTTATCCCCTCAAAATTGGGGTTATATACAAACCTGTTGCGCCTATTCCGATTCTGGTTGAAAAGCCAGAATACCCTACCCTATAACTATTTATTTTAGTTATCACCTACTTCTTTCAGGTCTATACTATCCAGTGGACTTCTGATCTTTACAAGGCTTTTGTGCTGACATGGGTATATGTCTCGGTCGTCTTGCTGTCCTTATGCCCCAATAGCTCCTGATACCACAGACAATATTGTAATAAGCATACAATAGACATAATATTATCCGTATTTAAGAAATAATATCAAATATTATAACCTCGTTTTGTTATCATATAATGACGATGAGTAAAGGTAGTGGAATTGCCAATGATAATAATCGTTGTCATGTCGATAGGATGAGTGGTCATTTTATCAAGCGTTGTAAGAATAACAGATTCATCCTCCCTGCTTACGTCCTTTACAATGCCTACGGGGGTATTTGGTGGTTTGTGCTGGAGAATGATTTCTAAGGTCTTTTTAATCTGCCAGTCTCGCTGGGAACTCATGGGATTGTACAACACGATAACAAAATCAGCCTCAGCGGCATATTTTACACGTCTTTCTATAATTTCCCACGGTGTCAGGAGGTCACTAAGACTGATAACTGCATAGTCGTGCATAAGCGGTGCACCTAGCACAGCGGCAGCGGCGTTGGCTGCAGGAATTCCCGGAATGATTTCTATGGGTAAATCCATGTTTTCTTTATACGCCATCTCCAGCACTAGCCCTGCCATGCCGTAGACCCCTGGATCGCCGCTGCTGATGATACTCACTATTTTCCCCAATTGCGCCTCTTGAATCGCTAATGCCACCCTTTCGATTTCCTTGCGCATAGCCGAGGCAATGATCTGTTTGTCTTTTACAATATCGGCAATGAGGTCGATATACAGTTTATAACCAACAATCGTATCTGAATTCTTTAGTGCATCCAGCGCCCTCTGGCTCATTTCGTTCCTTGCGCCCGGGCCGATGCCTACCACATAAAGTTTTCCTGGGCGATTGCTACGGTCATCCCTGGATATTTCTGTTTTGTCAGGATTAATTGTGTCTTCCTCCCTGCAATAAGCGCTGCGGGTTCACATACCGCCCACACCCCTATTTTTTCTTTAACAAACGTTGATTTACTGTGTTCTTTTACACACGTTGCTATTTCTGATTTTGAAACAACTCTTAATGGAATGCCTAGATCCTCTGAAGCCTGCAACAAGCCCGGCTCTTCAGATTTAATATCTATAGTAGAAAGTAATCTCACCTGCCCGATTTTACGATTTACTTTATGAAGCGCATCTATAATGGACTTTTTTACAATTTCCTTAGATATCCCCTTTTTACAACCAATGCCAATAATAATATCTTTTTGTGCATCAGTACCAGTGGTAATCACCGCATCTGTATGGAGTATGGATGCGATCTGATGCGCCAGTTGGTTTGCCCCCCCCTCATGACCGGAAAGCATACTAATCACAAAGCGCCCCACATCATCAACCACAACGACAGCAGGGTCTGTATGTTTATCACGAATAAGGGGTGCAATCATCCGTACCACGATACCCATTGCCATAACAAACACAAGGCCTTCATACTGTTTGAATATCTGATGAACCAGTTGCTGCAGTGGTTCAGAAAACAGGGTAATTCTGGCAGTTGGGTTATTTTCTGTTAAACAAGTATTTTGCGTTACTTTATTTAATACATAGATAGAAGGCGTGGGAATAAACCCTGCTCCTATTCTTTGTGCAGTTTTTGTGCCTTGTTCAGTTAAGGCAATAACGGCTATGTTCATCGTATAGGAATTTTCATTTTATTTATGCGGTTTTTAGGATATCAGATAGCTACTCAAGGCTGGTTCGATCTTGCAGATTGAACCATTTATTTTAACGGTACTCTAAAGCTTGAACTCGTGCTGTGAGACGGAATTATACCAAATGTTTCGGTTCAATCGAGGACGATTGAACCAGCGAAGAAGATTCCCCTCTAAAAAGAGGGGATAAAGGGGTGTGTAAGTTTGCCGCAACACCCCCCTGCCCCTCTTTCTAGCTTACAGTTGGACAATTTTTTGCTGAACAAGTTATCCATAATCAGACTCACGCAATGACAATCCCATATTCTTCTTTAAAGGATACCCTTTTTCGTATTGAATCAGTTTCAAAACCTCTATTTCC
>JANLHY010000704.1 GCA_024653795.1 Candidatus Brocadiaceae bacterium
ACTAGCTGATAAGGCAATAGGAGCATATCAACAGGCGTTAAAGATTAATCCAAATTATGCCGATGCGTCATATAATCTTGGTATTGCATACAATGATAAGCAAATGTTTGACGAGGCAATCGAGGTTTTTAAAAAGATTATAACCTCAAACCCTGAAAACCACGATGCGCGGTATAACCTTGCGTTTGCATACAACCAGAAAGGACAATATAACGAAGCCGCTGCCACGTGCGAAAAAATTTTAGAGCTAAACCCTGGCAATGCTAATGCACATCTGCTGCTGGGTGATAACTATAGCAAGCTCGGTAAAGCGAAAGAGGCTCAGGAAGAGTACGAAACGTACAAAAAATTGATATTTATTAAATGAGGTTAATCCCGAATACAACCGTGAGAAAACTATTTATAGTTTTATATTTATTATTTGCAATAACTGTCACATTTACTTCCTTTTCTGTACAAGCTCAGGAAGTCCAGACAAACCCACCAGGGACAGGCAACACAAGCTCAATCAACACAAACCACACAAGCTCCTCTTCCAGAAATTCCACCTACCCCACGATCAAAACTCGAAATCATTCAATACATCTTGCTTCCCTTTGCCATTGGCGCATCCGTCTGGCTGATTCTCCGCCTTGAATAGAGAAGCGGTAGGTTGGGTTGAACGAAGCGAAACCCAACGGACACCTTGAATAGAGTGTGAGCGCTATGCAGTATGCAGATCACGGGCAAAGGGCGCAACCTTTTTCTTTACGGTGGCGACACACGGTGAAAAAAGATATTATGCAATGAAAATAACGTGTTTATGATAGCGATTGGGGTCTGGTGCCGAGATGAAATTTGACGCAAAGGCGGGATACGAATAATTCGATTTGTTGGGTTTCGTGCCTCAACCCAACCTACACGACTGAAAATGAAAATAATTAAGGTTCTGAATGAAAAAGCGCAAATTATTGCAAAAATTACTGTCCAGTCCTAAAAATGTCAGATTTTCAGAAGCAACGGCATGTGCTGAAATGTTTGGATTTCAGTTATCACGTATTAAAGGCAGCCACCATATCTATACACATCACGAAGTGCGTGAACTAGTAAATTTACAGGATGTTAACGGTTGGGCGAAACCGTACCAGATAAAACAATTGTTATCAATCATTGAAAAATATAATCTTAAAATGGAGGATAAGAAGTGAAAGACTACCATATTAATATATTTTATAGCGAAGACGATGGGGGATACATTGCAGATATACCAGATTTGAGACATTGCTCTGCATTTGGCAAAAACCCGGAAGAAGCATTATGTGAGGTTTTAAAGGCCAAAGAGGCTTGGCTTGAAGCGGCTCTGGCCAGCGGAAAAACAATACCAGATCCCCGTTATCATCCGCTAATTTATGGAGTAGCGTAAAATGAATCAAGGTTGGGTTGAGGAATGAAACCCAACTAAATAAACGGTAAGTGTTGGAGATGTATTATAAAGATGATGACACACCCCATCGTCACCTTTATTGGAGAAAAAAGTAAACACCAGCTTTGCTGGTGATTTATTGTCTACACCTCTTTGGCATTAATCCACTTCATCATATTCCGCAGTTCCCTGCCGACTTTTTCGATGAGGTGTCCTTTATCCTTTTTCTCAAGGGCATTGAAAACTGGCCGTCCAGCCTGATTTTCCAATATCCACTCCTTGGCGAACTGACCGCTTTGTATCTCGGTCAATATCCGCTTCATCTCCTTCTTGGTTTCTTCGGTAACAATACGCGGACCTCGGGTCAAATCCCCATATTCTGCAGTATTGCTGATCGAATATCGCATGTAGCTCAAACCGCCCTGATAAAAAAGGTCTACAATGAGCTTGAGTTCGTGCATACATTCGAAATAGGCGAGTTCAGGCTGGTATCCTGCCTCAACCAGTGTTTCAAATCCTGCCTTGACAAGGGCTGCCGCACCGCCGCATAATACGGCCTGTTCTCCAAAGAGGTCTGTCTCTGTTTCCTCTGCAAAGGTAGTCTCGATTACTCCAGCCCGTGTGCCGCCAATTCCATGCGCATATGCCAGCGCCTTTTTTTGGGCTGTTCCTGTGGCATCCTGGTGGATGGCCATAAGACACGGTACTGCGCCTCCCTTTTCAAACTCGCTGCGGACGAGGTGCCCAGGTCCCTTGGGGGCTACCATGATAACGTCTACATTGTTTGGCGGCACGATCTGTCCAAAATGGATATTGAATCCATGTGAAAAACAGATTGTCTTTCCTTCTTTCAGATGCGGCTTGATCTGTGATTCGTAGACTGACTTCTGGGTTTCATCTGGCATGAGTATTTGAAGAAAATCACCCTGCCGTGCTGCCTCATCCACAGTAACCGGTTTAAAACCGTGTTTGACGGCTAATTGATAATTCGGTGTGCCTGTGCGTGTGGATACAATCACGTCCATACCGGATTCTCTGAGATTTTGCGCCTGGGCATGTCCCTGACTACCGTATCCAATAACTGCGATCCTCTTTCCTTTTAGAATGCCGATATCCGCATCTTTTTCATAATAAATTTTTAACATATCCTTTTCTTTTACCTTTCAAAATAATTATTTTGTACCGCGCGCAATGGCGACACTTCCCGTCTGAACTAATTCCTTGATTCCATATGGCCTCAATAAATTTGTCATTGCCTCTAGCTTGTCTTCTGTACCAGCGATCTCAATAACAAGGTCTTTCATGCCGACATCGATAATTTTACCCCTGAAGATATCTACAATTTCAATGATTTCTCCCCGTTTTCCAATAGGGCAGTTGACCTTGAGCAGCATTAAGTCCCGTTCAACAAACGCCTCATCGGTGAAATCGATCACCTTGATTACATCGATGACCTTGCCTATTTGTTTTTTGACCTGTTCAACGATGGCATCGTCGCCTTTGACAACGAGAGTAATACGCGAAAGGGCTGGGTTTTCTGTCTCGCCAACGGCAAGGCTGTCGATATTGAATCCCCTTCCGCTGATAAGACACGTGATTCGGGCAAGGACGCCGGCTTTATTTTCTACGAGGATTGAAATAACGTGTCGCATAATACACTCTATTAAGTCATGAAAAATTTATACTTATTGTAAATTCAGAAATCTGAAATCCTGAAACCAGTTCATGGAGACATATAATGGCTTTCCTCTATCATGCTGAACTTGATGTTCAAGGAATTTCAATCTTTTGTGATTCCCCTCTAGAAAGCTTACTGTTGGACAATTTTTTGCTGGACAAAATCAGCTATAATCAAAACATTAGGTGGCTATTGATTTAACTCACCAAGCCCTAT
>JANLHY010000723.1 GCA_024653795.1 Candidatus Brocadiaceae bacterium
GTGGTGACGATAGTTTTATAAATAAGCTTGAGAAATTGTTCGGAAGAAGGTTAAGGGCTTTGCCGTGGGGACGTCCACGCAAAACCGAAAAAACCATAAGATAGTCGCCGTCCCTATTTCCCTTTTCTCATGTTAATTTTATCTTAGCAGCATTTTGGTCCACATGATATTTTCATGTCTTTATTTTGCATATCGGATATCATAAACATCCCTTTATATGGAGGGTTTGAAAGTTTCCATACCGTATCAGTGCATATTTCCAGAGGAATTCCTGTTAAATATGTGTGGCCATCATTATCTGAAACACTGCCAAACGGTCCCTTATAGATCGCATATTGGCCAGTGTACATGCATTCCTTTGATTTCTTATATTTGTGTCCCCTTGCAGTCACGGAGTAAAATTTAAAACCATCCACCTCCTTATAGAGAGAACGATTAATTATTTCCAAGCCATAGAAACCAATCTTCTTTGTTATATTAAAAAACTCTGTCTCTGTAATTGCCCCCGATATACACTCACTCCATAATATTTTGTCCCGTTTCATGGATACAGGGGCTTCCCTGTCAGAGACAATGTCAGATATTACAAATCTACCACCTGTCTTTAATACCCTGAATATTTCTTGGAAAACCTTTTCCTTTTGGGCTGACAAATTGATGACGCAATTGGATGTTACCAGATCGACACATTCATCCGCAAGGGGTATTTCTTCCAGAAATCCTTTCATAAAACGAACATTATCAAAACCAAGGTTTCGCGCCACAATCTCTTTCGAGACATTGGCATTTCTCAGCATTTCATCGGTCATGTCTATTCCGATAATTTGTCCACGTTCACCGGCCATTTTTGCCGCAATAAAACAGTCTATTCCCCCGCCGGAGCCTAAATCCAGCACACTTTCTCCCGGTTTGATGTTGGCTTGTGTCACTGGACTGCCGCATCCATACGATATATTCAAAACTTCCGGGGGAATATGCGATAAATCTGCTGGATTATAATTGGTTGGGCAACATAATTCCTTTTGAGATTGAATTGCCGCAGTGGCATAAAATTCATTGACCGATTCCCTTACGGTATCTTTTCTAATAGCCTTTATATCTTCACTATTTTTGGAGATGCCAGTTTCATATAAAAGTAAAGTATCATTTTTACAGGTTAATCCCGACGTCCTGCAGGTATAACAAGCAGGAGATTCTATCATATACGATTTGGGGGATTCATTTAGTGTCCACCCCATCCATGCCTTCTGATCGTTAATAAGTATGGGGCAAACAAAGATCCCTTTGCTGGTGACTATTCGGCTGGTAGCGCACTGAAAGTTGTTTACATCATAGTTATCAAAACATTTCTCGGTAACTTGTTCACCCTCGTGGTAAGGTCTGATTAATTCGGCGCAACGTCCCAAAAGGACTAAAGGTAGTTTTTTTAACCTTAATTGTGGAGCACGAAGCGAACCTATTAATGACCTAAAGTCCGCATCAGTTTCTTTTGCAAACTTTCCGTATTTTGTCCAGTCAGCGGTTGTAATAATAGGGTTGAAACCCGCATGTAACAAGGCTTGAATACCCTTAATTGCCCTCTGAAAAGAGCCGTGCCCCCGTATCTGGTCGTTCTCTGCCTCAACAGGACTCTCGAGACTTATCCTAAATGCCAATTTATATTTTGAAATACGAGATATCTGATTAAATTCTTGTGCAACCTTTTGTGTTATCAGAGTACCATTAGAAAGAATTGTCGTCGTGCCGAAGTTTAAAGTTTCTTTTATAATATCAACAATTTGAGGATGTAAAAACGGTTCGCCGCCGGTAAAGTAAAATTCTTTTACTCCCAGCGTTGATGCCTCTTTCAAATACCACTGTATAGTATCTACGGTTATCATCTCATGTGTTTTGTTTTTGGGA
>JANLHY010000731.1 GCA_024653795.1 Candidatus Brocadiaceae bacterium
GGCTGATATTCATTTAAAGCCCATAGCCCGGTTCAAAATATTTGGTTCAATCTGCAAGATTGAACCAGCCACGACACAACCTGAAACCCGCCTGTCTGCGTACGGGGACGCACAGGCAGGCTTAAATAAAATGAAAATTCCTATACAATCAAGTTAAACTCTACTAACCCAAGAAACCCTCTTAACTTTAGGAACTAAACAAAGTCGTTATGGGGCTTCTAACTCCTCAATCTTTGGCAAGTCCTTAAGATCTTTTAATCCGAAATATTCGAGAAACCTTTTCGTGGTGCCGTAGAGTAAAGGATGTCCCAAAGATTCGTCCCTCCCTATAACCTTAACAAGGTCTTTTTCCATGAGCAATCGAATGATTTGACCTGACTGCACCCCGCGTATGGATTCTAAATCTGCCCGCAGGATAGGCTGTTTGTAAGCAATTATTGCAAGTGTCTCAAGGGCCGCCTGTGAGAGTTTTGTTTCTCCCGATTTTTTCCTTAATTTTGCGATCCATTCGTAATATTCTGGTTTTGTAAATAACTGGTAGCCGCCTGCAATTTCTTCGATCTGAAACGATCTCCCCTGTGTTTCGTAATCATTTCTGAGTTGTGTGATAGCTTCGAGAACCTGAGCGCTGTCTATATCTCCAATAACGTCTACAAGTTTGCGGAGTGTGATTGGTTCTTCGGCGGCGAATATTAGTGATTCAATGATTGGTTTGATTTCGTCAATTTTTTCCATGCGTCAAAACACCGTTAGTTTATGCGAACTACTTAATTTCCCAAGCCGGAGGCTGAACAATACTTTTGATTTTATCAATAGCGTCCTGTACGGCCTTGATCGCAGCCTTTGTAGAAATCGTAGCGCCCGTAATGGCTACTATCTTTTCAGCGTCTTTTACCTTTGATACAACAAGTTGATTGTAGGTTTTCAGTTTAAATTGCCCCTGAAACCATGGCTGAGCCTTGTTTTTCGCTTCCTTTGATAACCCAAATATTTTTATCCTTTCAGGTTGCCTGATGAGCGGTAATTCCCAGGATTCATCACTATCCCAGTCAATTGATTTCAATTCACTGCCATAGATTAGACTCCACAAGGTGGTTGTGCTTTCGACTTCAGTCATCTTTGTTCCAAGACCAGGCGTTTCGTTTTGTGCAAGGATATTGATCCCAAGTATCTTTTCAAGATCGGGGTCAATTCCCACCATAACTTTAATCTTGCTTGAATATCCCTGAGACTCTCCGCTGGCTGCATAACCAACAAGCTGACCCGCCTTGTTCAGTCCCTTATAAACACGATCCCAGTCAGGACTATTCGTCGGTGTGATTTCCACAGGGAGGCCTTCCAAACCGGGAAGTACCCTATATAAAGCCTCTGTGCGAACGGCCAATTCCTTCTTTTTGATCGTGCCTTTCGTGAGCAAAAAAGTCGACGATACGCCTACAGAGGCCAGAAGCGAAACGATAGTCAGGATAATCGTGTATTGAGCCTTCTTTTGCATCTTAAACTTTTTTCCCCTTGGCACCGTAGAGTCGTGGTTTTGTGAACCGATCAATAAGAGGCGTTGCCGTGTTCATGAGCAATATAGAATAGCATACACCTTCCGGATAACCAGAATAAAAACGAATCAATGCCGTTAGAATACCACAGCCAATAGCAAAGATAATTAATCCCCGTTTTGTTAGAGGAGTGGTAACCATATCGGTAGCCATAAAGAATGCGCCCAGGAATAGCCCCCCTGCAAAAATATGGTAAAAAGGATTTTTGATCCACGGCGTTGCTACCTGTGGAGGTAAAATTAATACCATAACAAAAACCGTGGCGATATAATACGCAGGAACATACCATTTGATGTAACGCCTGTAAATCAGATACATGCCCCCCAGCAATAGAGCGATTGCGGAGGTCTCCCCGATACAACCGGGGATGTTACCCATCAATAGCTGGGTAAGACGGTATGTTTCAGCCCCTGCTTCTTTGGCCAGTGGTGTTGCCCTTGTTATGGCATCTACCAGTTTACCTTCAGCGTCAACCTGTGTTATGTTGTGAACGAGCTTGTGTATCCCGTGTTGAGTTAACGCACGCCAGTCGGAGTTGATAACGGCTGGATAGGCTACCTGCAAGAAAGCGCGCGCTGCCAGGGCAGGATTCCAGATATTGTTTCCCAGCCCGCCGAAAGCATGTTTCACAATGGCGACAGCAAAGAAAGAACCCACGACAGGGATATACCAGGGAACACTCGGCGGCAGTGTGTACGCCAATAAAATCCCGGTAACAACAGCACTGCCGTCTTTCATAGCGCTCAAAACAGGGAGTTTTCGTAACCGTAAAATGAATACTTCTGTAATAACCGCTGTTATGCAGCATAGAAAGACAACATAAAGACAGTAAAATCCAAACGTAAAAACACCGGCAATTCCGGCTGGAATTAAAGAAAGTACCACAGCCCACATAATCGTGGGAATACTCTCCATATCCCGAATATGAGGAGATGTGCTGACTATTAAAGCGTTATTATTTTGCGTTTGATTTGACATGGAAGTTTTTTCTTGCATATTTTAACAGTATGCGTATATACCTATTCCTCCCAAATTAACAGCTATACTCGCTGGTTGAACCGAAACATTTGGCTCTCGCTGGTTCAATCGTCCTCGGTTGAACCGAAACATTTGGCTTTTTCATGGCTGATATTTATTTAGAGCCCATAACCCGGTTCAAAATATCTGGTTCAATCTACAAGATTGAACCAGCCTTGAGGCATCGTGCATCAGTAGGGTGGATTAAGGCGCAGGGTTTTTGCGCCGAATCCACCAGGAACATTCTCAAAATGGTGGATTCACTTCGTTTAATCCACCCTACACTTTTACCTTTTGTTTTGCTATCTCAGCCTTTGCAAATTTAATAAGATGAACAATAGGTCTCTTCGCGGGGCAGATATAACTGCAACAGCCGCATTCCTTACATTCCATAACATTATTTTCAATTGCCAGATTGAACTCTTTTGCCTCGCACATGATACTCAATTCGCTGGGATTCAAACTGTACGGGCAGGCATCAATACAGCGACCACACCGGATGCAAGCGTGTGACTTCCACTGTCGTGCATCCTTTAATACAAGAATACCGCCAGTCCCCTTGACGGTGACGGCCGTATCTATATTCCCCTGTGCAATGCCCATCATAGGGCCGCCAAAGATAATTTTATTGGTAGCTGCTGTAGCCTTT
>JANLHY010000693.1 GCA_024653795.1 Candidatus Brocadiaceae bacterium
CTGCAAAAAATCATGGATGAATATGCCGGTGGTATTTCCATGAATTACGCACTTCACGAGGAGAGGCTGCTGGAGGCAAGAAGGTTATTAAAAGGTCTCAGAGGACGGTTGAAAGACATAGCAGCCGTAAATAATTATAACCTGGTTGAGGCTTTAGAATGTATTGATAGGGTTGATGTCGCAAGGATATTGGTGGAGCATATCATCTACCGAAAAGAGACAAGATGGGCGTGCTACCAGACACGATTAGATTATCCAAAGAAAGAAGATAGCCGATGGCTTACGTTTGTTAATTCTGTTTATAATGCAAAAACAGATGAGATAAAAATGGTAGAAAGGCCTTTGACTTAGTTTCTTGGAAAAACCCCCTCACCTAACCTCTCCCACAAGGGGAGAGGAAACTATCCCTCCCTTGACTTCGTCGTGAGCTCAGTCGAACGATGGGAGGGACTAAGGGAGGGTGTTGTATTTCATGTTCCTTTATACGACAGTAGTATGTGAGAAATACGGTTTATATTGGTATTTTACAAAAAGCTAAATTGTTAACACACCCATGACCCCTCAAGGTAGGTCATGGCGTCCTCGCCTGACATTATAATGACAGACTGGGACGTCTGTCCTACCAATAGAGGGGAATCAAAAAGTCCCCTCTTGGGAGGGGATAAAGGGGTGGGTAATGAATTCGCTTATATAAGAAAAATCGCTGGGTTTTGCAAAGTAAAACCCAATCTAATTTGAAAAAATAGGTGTTTGATGCACAAAGTGCAATTTTTGAAAGTGGTGTGTGATGGGGATATTTATTGATGAAAATATCTGTAACGGGTGCAAGGGATTGCCTGAGGCACGGTGTGAACGCATCTGCCCCGGTAACTTATGTTACCGTAAGGAGAATATGAAGGCAACCATTCGTGACCAGTCTGCTTGCTGGACCTGTGCCTGTTGTGTGAAGGAATGCCCTGTGCAGGCGATTGAACTGAGACTGCCTTTCCAGGCTTGCAGCAATGGTGCTTCATTAAAAGTAAGGTTGAAACGCGATAAAACGATTTGGACGGTTTGGGATGCCGGAGGGCATCAAGAGGAATTTATTATTCAGGCAAGGCGTTTGAAAGGAGATTAATGAAAGATGGTTAAGAATATTGACCCTCATGGGGGTAAGCTTATAAACAGGATCGTTTCCACGGAGGAACGGGAAGCATTACTGGATAAGGCTACACACTATGATATGAAAAAAATCCAGCTTAATTCACGGGAGATGTCGGATCTTGATATGATCGCAGTTGGTGCGATGAGCCCTCTGGAAGGATTTATGTGCAAGGCAGATTATGACAACGTGGTAGACAATATGCGGTTAGCTAGTGGTTTGCCCTGGTCGATTCCAATCGTACTTTCTGTAACAAAAGAAAAGATCGAAGGACTCAAGCCAGGGAAAGACGTTGCCCTTGTGGATCAGTCTGGCGAGGCCGTTGCAGTTCTTCATTTGGAAGAGATTTTTCATCACGACAAGCAGAAGGAATCTTTGGAAGTTTATGGCGTTGACGACACAAAGCACCCAGGTGTGGATTATGTTTGCAAAATGGGTGAGTATCTCCTGGGTGGCAGGGTAAGTGTGGTTAATAGGGCAAAACCCAGTAATTTTTTGACATACAGGCTGGATCCGGCTGAAACCAGAGAGTTGTTTGTAAAAAAGGGATGGAGACGGGTGGTGGGATTCCAGACGCGTAATCCTGTGCATCGTGC
>JANLHY010000697.1 GCA_024653795.1 Candidatus Brocadiaceae bacterium
TTTGCCAGAGACCATTTGAACGCAATGGATGAGGCAGTTAAATTGAGTTTTACCAAATATCGTGAGGCAATGGGTATTTTAATGGCATTATACGCCGACAATCTCATTGACCCCATGCCCATGACCTTGCTCCTGACTCACGAGGTCATAATGTCTTCAGCCTTATGCCTGGAAAGGGAGAGATGCGAAAATATAATGTTTCAAATATAGAGCGATTAACCTATGAGATGTTAGTTGATATCATTGGCGCCATTTATAAGGCCAAGTCCCACAACGCCTATTACAGCCCGATTTACGGATATTGGGAATGGGCGCAGGACCGCTGGCTCATTCAAATCAAGGACGAGGCCAGCAAACTCAAACGTTTTGCCGAGATCGAAGAGAAACTGGGCATCAAACACACCGCCTATTCATTCTGAAAACACGGAGAGTACTCGGATATGTTGCTGGGGTGGAAGAGGAAGGAATGGGGGAAATAACCTTGTAGTAGACGTTATAAATAAATTAACATATTTTTGTAGGGAGAATATCCAAAAAGTAACGATTAAAATACTCCCCTCTATCAAGAGGGGTTGGAGGGTGTGTTTAGAACAGATCACACACCCCTTTTATCCCCTCTTTCTAGAGGGGGAAATAAGGTATTTCGGTACTTTTGTTGAAAGTGACTACAAAGTTTAATTACAACTTATGCTTCAGAAGAATGAAAAGGAAGGAAAAAGAAACAGAATATGATTATGGGGAATGTAAAATCTGTAATACACCTATGCAAGAAAAATATATAAAACAGGATTTCTGGATTCGAGGGGAACTTATCGTTGTGGAAGATGTACCAGCAGGGGTATGTCCTCAGTGTGGTGAAAAGATTGTGAAAGCCGATGTAGGGAGATGGATTATAAGTTTATTGAATAATTCTGAACGGATTGCAAGAGCGCCAAGAATTACAGTTCCAACAATTAAATTTGATGTAGAAGAAACAATCGTTACTTAGCCAAGTCTTTTACAAGGGGAAAATGCCTAACCGTATTCATCATTCGTATTTGTTTCAAGCAAATAAGTGTATATAATACCTGAATCTTGCACGAAATTTTAAAGCTCTCTTCGGAAACCCTTATTAATAAAGGCTTAGAGGGAATTTTGTTGGTTTTAATATTTAACCCATTGGGTTAAATGCCTATTTTGCGTAAATCTCGCTCAAAGTCAATAGCAATAGGGCTTACAGAGCAACATATTCATTAGCAATTAATTTAGTGCAAGATTCAGGTAATACATTAGTAAGAAATTCTGTAAAAGTTAAGGAATATTGTAATATACAGAATCTTTTCTGTATTTTAAAATTATTGTGGAATTATTTCTGTATACATTAATAGTTGGGCAACGAAGTACAAACAGATAAGATGGAGAAAGTTCACATGGATAACGTAAAGCAGTATTTGTCAATTCTAGCAGAGGAGTATAAGAGCTTACGAGACGAGGTCAAGCAAGCAAGTATTAATATGTTTGCTGCACTACGTTGGGGGGCTGCCGTTTTAGGTGTAGTTATTGCGGCAGGTTTTACTCAGTGGAATAAGCAACACGCCGTTGTTTTGTTAACCTTTTACATTGTAATCCCTCTCCTCTCCGCGATGGCGATGTTTCTCTGGCTAGGTGAGGCTGCTCGCTTCAAAAGAGGGGGTGATTATATTTGTTTCATTGAGCAGAAAGCAGGAATGGTCATTGACGTATTCAAGCAACAATATGCCGTAAAAGAGAAATGGCTACCTTTGCAAAAACAGATAGAAGAAAACATCGCGATTTCCCATTCTTCTCTTGACCTTAGTGATCCGCTTGCATGGGAACAGTGGCTTAAAGACATGAAAGGAAAAGGTAGTACAGGTAGTACAGAAGGTCACTTGGCTTGGATTTACAAAATTAGGTTAGCCTTTTTCCCTTTGCTTATGCTTTTTTCATTCCTAACCGGCACCTATTATGTTTTAATTCATCCAAGATTTGTCCCTTCATGGCTTGCGCCGTTTGGCAGTTTCATTCCAGAAGCAAAGACTAATGCTGTGATTCTATTGCTATTATCGATCATAATTATTTTCATTACAACCTTAATGGCATTTGTAATTGGACGAAGGCTTGACGTTAAGACTAAACCCATTATCCGCAATCAATCGGAACAAAAGTCGTGATTGAGGGAATGATTAGAGGGTTTGGCTTAAAAATTTGAATGAAGCCGAGATAAATAGAATGCCTAACAAAACGCTCAAGAGGGACGCGGCAAAAAGCCGCCGCGCCTCTTAGATGTATCGTTAGCCGGCAATAATGAATTGCAAGAATCTGTCTTCGTGGTTTTCATAGTGAGGTTAAGATGACCAAAAAGAACAATAAAATGGAATTAATGAACGAACCAATTACAGATGCTCAATGTGTTGAGACTTACTGTGCTTTGTCTCAGCAACTATATACACAGTATCACGACAGACGAACATTGGATTGGAGGATTCATCTTGCCCTTTGGACGCTTCTTGCTCTGACAGCTTACTTATGTGTCACCAATGATAGACACTTAGGTCATCTTGCATGTGGTGTATTTCTAGTAGTTCCCATCCACTTTGTCTGGATCATAAAAATGGCAAGAGGACAAATTTTTGAACAAAAGCTAAGCATTATTTACAGACTGAAGGCAGAACATATTTTAAGTTGCCGGTACCCAGATGGGGAAAAGACATTGCCGATTCCCGAATGGGAGGAAAAATCCGACATGCCACGGATCCTTTCTAAGGGGTTCGCGTCTTATTGGTGGTGACTTTCTGTAGAAGTCGCGACAACGCTTCTCCTGTGTATGGGGGTATGGCTTTTTGTTCAATAACTGCAAACAAAAGATTGCTGGGTCTAGTTTACAAGTTTAAAATATATGCTTCACTGAAAAGACCGGCTAACAAACGGCTCCAGCGGCGGCTGTAAGCCGTCCGCTGATCCGTTCCGTTATATTTCAATTACAATACACATATGTTATTGCAAAAGAGGACGGACTGATGAACGAGATGGCTTTGCAGGCTTTCCTTTGCGGGTTCAGATTTGTAATCTGAACCCTTCATTTGATGTGCACAAGACACAACAAAGATTGTATATGTTAATCTACCTGCACGAGTATGAAAATTCGGATTCACGTTACAAACGTGAACCCGCAAGATCCCCAAAACAGTTAAATATTTGTGTAAACTGTTACATCGTTTATATTCTTACCAGCATAATGAGTTGAAAGATTTATGAATATCAAAAAACGCCCAAATCACAAGCTGTACATTCAAGCGCTTCGCCGTATGTCACCTGAGCAAAGACTGCTTAAGGCATTCGAATTGTCCCAGTTTTCCAGGGATCTCTTTCTTCATGGATTGCGCAAGAGATTTCCTGATCTACCGGATGATAAAATCAAAAAAATATATCTGGAGCGCCTGAATAAATGTCACAACAGGAACTATTAAAAAAAGTTATTCAGACACTTGATGACTCCAGGATTCAATACATGGTAACTGGATCCTTCGCTTCAAGTTTGCAGGGTGAGCCACGATCAACCCATGACATAGACCTTGTGGTTGCCATAAAGGAGGCGGATGCAGAAAAGTTGGCCAAGTCATTCCCTACGCCTGACTTTTATCTGGACGAGGGAAGTATCATAAATGCAATCAACAGACAGGGTATGTTCAACCTCATAGATGTAAACTCAGGCGACAAAGTTGATTTCTGGATATTGACTAACGAACCTTTCGACCGATCACGGTTTGCAAGAAGGTATGCCGAGGAAATGTGGGGAATGCGAATTACTGTTTCCAGCCATGAGGATACAATACTGGCAAAATTGAGGTGGGCCAAGTTATCCGGCGGCAGCGAAAAACAATTTACAGATGCATTGCGGGTCTATGAAGTACAATTTGGGAAACTTGATATGGATTATCTCCGTAGTTGGGCAAAAATGCTAGGCATCGAATCAATGTTACAAAGACTAGAGGAAGAAGCGGAAGTATTATAGCCCACAGCAATAATAACCAGTTAAAAAGCAAAGCATTGTGTAAATTCGTGTCCATTCGTGGCCAATTACGACACAAGTACAGCAAACTCCATTTTAATACTGCATTAAAAATACCTTGATAATAAACAAGGTTTAAGCTATAAACTGAGCAGCTTATTCCGACACCTTTAAATAAGGTATTCCTGATATATTATCTGCCATTGCGGGTAAAAATTGAGTTTTGAGACCATGATAAGAAAGGCACTGCTTTTAAAAATTTTCGATGCTGCTTACATGCAAAGATGGAACGATAAGATACGTCCTATAGAATTGATAGAACTGGATAAACAAGCACACAAAATGGTAATTGCTTATTTTCTAGGTAAATTCGAGGAAGATAAGCAGGGTTTTAACTGGATAGACATCATTGAAGGGGGAATTTTTGAACTTTTGCAGCGCATCGTCATTACCGATTTAAAGCCGCCAATTTTTTATAAAATAAAGGAAGATGCAAATAAATACAAACAATTAAACGAGTGGGTTTATAAAGAATTAGAATTCATTCTATCGCCTTTAGGCAAGGATTTCTGTGAAAGGTTTTGCAGTTATTTTTTGAGGAGTGACGACACTTTAAATAAAAGGATTTTAAGCGCCGCCCACTTTTATGCTACAAAGTGGGAGTTCAACATTATTGAACATGCAAACCCGGACGGCTACGAGATAGATACTATAAGAAAAGATTTACAGGAAAAGCAGGAACGATACTATGATTTAAAAGGTGTGGATCAATTGACAAAGCATTCAAAATATAAAAATTTCATCGACTTGTGCGGCCAGCTCAGATTCCAATCAAGATGGGCTCATCTCCACAGAATACCAAAGACTTCTGTGCTGGGACATTCGTTATTTGTTGCTATACTTTCTTATCTATTTTCTCTGGAAATAAAGGCATGCAAAAAAAGGTGTGTTAACAACTACTTTACCGGCTTGTTTCATGACCTGCCGGAAGTCCTTACCAGAGATATCATATCTCCTGTAAAAAGGTCAGTCGAAGGACTAAGCGACCTGATAAAAGGATATGAGAAAGAGCAGATGGAGAAAGAAGTATATGGTCTGATTCCGGAGGAATGGCATCCGGAAATTAAAATGTTTACTGAAGACGAATTTGACAGTGTTGTGACAATAAACGGGAAAAAAGAAAAATTCAGCAGCAAAGAGATCAACGAGACGTATAACGACGACAGGTTCAATCCGAAAGACGGAGAACTTGTTAAGGCCGCCGATAGCCTCGCCGGATTCATAGAGGCATCCGTAGCGATACGGAATGGAAGCGCAAGTCCGGATCTTCAATATGCGAAATTATCAGTAAAAAAGCAGTATGAAAGAGTTAACATTGCAAATATAAATTTTGGAGAACTCTACGCTGATTTTGACTAAAGAAATTCAAAAAACGCATGGAAAACAAAAGACCTGCCCGCACTGTGGAAAAGACACCCACGAACCTAACCCGAACAAGTCGGGAGAGAGTTTAAAAAAGTGAAAGGGAGAACAGGAGAGAAAAAACATAAAAACTCTCCTTATCCTCTTCTCTATTTCCCCGCCTTCCCCTTTTCTCATTTAAAAATACCTTGATAATAAACAAGATTTAAGCTATAAATTGACCAGCTTAAAATCATCGTAATTATTCAAGTCATAGTGTTATATTCTATCACAGGGTAATGGTGAGACTTTATGAAGAAGTGCACTGACAAGCAATCTTCAGGTGGTTCTCAAGACAAACGATGGCATCATCCTGGTGGTAAACTCAGAGAGCTTGGTGCGTGTAGCCTTTCAGATGCAGAGTTGCTTTCTATTCTGATTTCTACCGGGATCAAGGGTAAACCAGCAGAGAAAATTGCCGAAGAAATTATTGCTAAATTTGGGTCATTCAAGGGCATGGCAAATCAACCTCTTGAAAAATTTTTAACAATAAAGGGACTGGCAGATGTGAAAATTATAAGGATTGCAGCAGCCTTCGAGATTGCAAAAAGGTGCGTAGATATGGTTCTCAAGGACTTAAAAGAAGATAAAGAACTTCGTAAGGAAGTTTTTGGAGAACAAGAATAATAAAATGCGTAGGCTACAAGGCAAACCAACAAAAAATCCAGCTCCTTTTGAAATGAAATCTCACAAGACAGAGAGAACAGGGGTTGCCATTTTGATGCATTGGATGAGGAAAATCATTGAGGACAAACATCTCGATCTTGGTATGCCAGACGTAGAAACTTCCGGGGATGATAGAAAAATGCCTGATACTGTTATTTACGAATCAGGGCGAAGCAAGAACATCCTCTGTGTCATCGAGGCAAAGCCTCCATACTTTGATGTTTTTAATGAAAAGGATTTAAAAGAACCTGCAAGAGAAAAAGCTACTAAAAGAAAAGCAAAATACTTTGCTCTGACCAACTTTAAAAAATTTATTTGGTTTAATACAGAAAAGGTTAACTCACTACGTCCTGAAGAAGAACAGATTGTAGAAAAGTACTTTCTCTCCGAATTAGAGAATCTCGATGACATTGAACAAACAAGATACAGTGAATCTATAAAAAGAGGATTACAAGAATTTTTAATAAAACTTTTCTCTGTACATACAGGAAAAGAGCCAGAACCCAAACAGGCGATAGATGAACTTCTTGTTTTTAGACTCCACGAAAAGATAAGAACGCTTTCTGTCTATTATCAAAACATTATTGATGATCAGTGCCACAAGGACGCATCCTTTGCAAAGAAACTTACCAACTGGTTTGTAGGCCAGGGCTGGAGTTTTGCCTGGCAGACTCAGGACTTCGACAAAGCCGCAAGACAAACCGCCTATCTCCTCGTCAATAAGATTATCTTCTATAATCTTCTTCAGGCAAAAAGACCGCAAGAACTTTCACCTCTTGAAATCCCAGAGAGTCTATTCAAAGGCGCACAACTTCAGAAAATCCTTCAAAGTTTCTTTGATGAGGTCTTGAAGATAGATTACGAAACTATTTATACCACAGACTTCATAGATTTTATCGCATTTCCCGATGCAAAAGAGGTCGTTAATGAAATAAAGGAACTGATTAGTGTCCTTAAAAGATACGACTTTTCCAAACTCGGTTACGATGTGATCGGCAGAATCTTTGAACGTCTCATCCCGCAAGAAGAACGACACATTTTAGGTCAGTATTTCACTAGTCCTGATGTGGTGGATTTAATCCTCAGATTTTGTTTACATCACGAAGACGACAAAATCCTTGACCCTGCCTGTGGCGCTGGCACTTTTCTCGTAAGAGCCTATCAGCACAAGAAACTGATGAATCAACGTAAAGGTCATGAAGATATTTTAGATACACTATGGGGGAACGACATTGCTAAATTTCCTGCCCACCTCTCTACCATCAATCTCGCTATTAATGATTTGGGTGTAGATAAGAACTATCCAAATATCCTCCAGGAAGATTTCTTTATACTTCTCTCCCAACACGAAGGGTTTGAACTTCCGGAAAAGTGGAGGAGAGTCAGGGCAAAAACCCTGGGTATTAAGGATAGAGAGGTGGAATACCCCCGATGGTTTGATGCAATAGTAGGTAATCCGCCATACACAAGACAGGAAGAAATCACAGAGATTGTCGTAGACAAAGAAAAGCTTATTGAAAACGCACTGAAAGACCTTGCAGGTAACAAAATAGCACATATTGGAAAACAAGCAGGCATCCACGCATATTTTTTCGTACACGGAGCGAAGTTTTTGAAAGACGGTGGATATTTCGGCTTTATCGTCTCCAATTCTTGGCTTGATGTGGATTATGGTAAAGGGCTTCAGGAATTCTTTCTGAAAAATTATAAAATCGTTGCCATCATCGAATCAAAGGTGGAGCGATGGTTTGAAGAGGCTGACATCAACACCTGTATTATCGTTCTTCAAAAGTGCAAGGATAAAAAGGAGCGCGACAATAACCTCGTTCGCTTTGTCTATCTTAAAAAGCCCTTGAGAAACTTTATCCCTCCAGCCCAGGATATGTGGGAAAAGCAGGTTGAAAGGTTGAACGCTATAGATAAACTCAAAAAGACTATTCTCCGACACAACGATTTTTATGAGAATGATGACTTGAGAATCTTCCCAAAAAGTCAAAATGAATTATGGGATGAGGGATATGACTCTGAGGAAAAGAAATATACAGGCGCAAAATGGGGAAAATATTTACGTGCGCCAGAGATTTTCTTTAAGATTCTAAAGAAGGGTAGACATAAACTTGTACCATTAAAAGAAATGGCAGTAATTCGATTTGGAATTAAGACAGGGGCAAATGAATTTTTCTACCTTACTGAGGAAGAGGTAAAAAAGAAAGGGATAGAAAAAGAATTCTGGATGCATAAAGACGAAAATGAGAAATGGACACCGAATAAAATTATAATAAGTCCAAGAGAAGGAAAAAAAGTTGTCATTGAATCGGAGACACTTAAAAGTATAGTTCTCTTTATCAATAGAGATAAGAAGAAACTTAAACACAAGAAGGTTATGGCACACATACAATATGGGGAACGTGCGTCATTTCACAATAGACCCACATGTTCTTCAAGAGACAACTGGTATGAATTACAGAGAAAGGATCCTTGGCCAATACTTTATCCAATGATTCACCATGACAGGCAGGGTGTGTTTTCAAACAAATTTGCCTGCCAGGTAGACCACAACTTATTTGAAATCAATCCCAAAACAAAGCGTAATGTTTTTCCACTCCTTTGTTTCTTGCTCTCAACGTTAAGCATGCTATTCAAGGAACTTGGAGGCAGGGTTAATTTAGGAGAAGGCGCATTGAAGACGGAAGGTATTGATTTAGAGAAATTGTTAGTTATAAAGGAATTTTCAAAGAATTCCAGAAGTGCATTAAGGAAACTTGCCAAAAAATATCCAAATCCAGAAATAAATTCCATTTTTGAGGATATACAAGCATATTCTCTTGAACAAGTATCTCTAGACAAGATCAGAACTGACCGAAGAGAACTTGACAAAATCATTATGGGTGAAATCCTTGGATTAACCGATGAGGAACAATTAGAAGTCTATAGAGCGGTCATTGATTTAGTAAAATCAAGGATTGAAAAGGCTAAAAGTGTTAAAGGTGGTAAAACAATTGAGGGCATCAATATTGGTGCCCTTAAAGATGCAGTTATAGAACGAATTAAAAGAGAACAATAATCTCATGAAAACAATCGGGGAGTTTTACAGAGAAAAAATCCTTTCCTTACCCGAGAATAGGCGAACCATGAGGGAAATACCATATTCATTCCTTGAGAATCTGGAGATAAAAAAAGAATTATTTGGCTGGAAAATCTTTTATACTAGGCCAGGGAGAAAAACTCTTGAGATTATTGAATGCCGTTCAGAAGAAGAGGCTAAATATTTAGGAATTCTTGTTGATTCCGGTATGACAGAAATTTACATTCCAAATGACGATGAATATATAAAAAATATTCTTCCTGAGCTGGAAAGGATAAAAACGAAAATTGAGGAAATTCTCAATCATTATATGCAAACTATTCTAGACCGTAAAATTAGAGAACAACTAAAATATGCTGTTTTTATGGAGATTACAAAATAGAGTCGCGGAACAAAGGTGTAAGAATGGAGTAAAAACTTATGGGTAAAAATCCTCAAGAATGGGAAAAAAAAGAATCACCGGCTGCTGAGTATGCTAAAGACAGGGAAGTAATCTATGGCGAGGAGGACATTGCTTAAGCTCTATATAAAAACATTTGAAGCCACAGATTGCACGGATTATGCAGAGTGTAAAGATAAAATAATCCATAATGTTTCGGTTCAATCGGGGACGATTGAACCAGCGTAGAACAAGGTTTTTTGATCTGTTCAATCTGCGTAATCTGTGTTCTATCTTTTGTTTGTGGCTATGCCATGTGGTGGAAATCTGTGGTGGCTTCCAAAACATATCGTGGTTTAACCCGACTTTCGCAATTCGAGGCGAAAAACGGTTATTTTTAGGCATGAAACGCCCTGAAACCCTTGATTTTAAAGGAGTGAATTTCCAAAAAG
>JANLHY010000771.1 GCA_024653795.1 Candidatus Brocadiaceae bacterium
GCTCTTAGCTTTGTTACTTTACCATTGCCATAATTCGTTACCCAAATGTTGACGCCGTCAAAGGCTACCCATTTTGGTATCCAACCTACAGCATAGGTACCGAGTACAAATCCATTGCTTGCCCTCAGCTTTGTTATGCTGTTGCTGTTAGAATTTGCCACCCAAATGTTGGCGCCATCAAATATCACTCCTATTGGGTTGTAGCCCACGGCATAAGTGCCGAGCACAGTTCCGTCGCTTGCTCTCAATTTTGTCACATTGTTACTGCCAGAATTTGCTACCCAGATATTTGCCCCATCAAAGGCTACACCATCTGGATAGAAGCCCACGGCATAAGCGCCGAGTATGGTCCCATCACTTGCCCTAAGCTTCGTTATGCTGTTGCTTCCAGAATTTGCCACCCAAATGTTGTTACCATCAAAGACTATCCCCCTTGGAAGAAAACCGACTGCATAAGTACCAATCAATGCCCCATCGTTTGCCCTTAACTTCGTCAAACTATTGCTACCTGAGTTCGACACCCAAATGTTGGCGCCGTCAAAAGTTACCCCATATGGGTAAAAACCCACGTCGAAAGTAGAACTACTGTGGGTCGTTGCTTCGTACCAGCGTTTGAGTTTTTTTAATCGCGAATCCTCTTGTGCTTGATTACTTTTCTTACTATAGTCGTAGAAATCATTTGATTCGACATTTTCATTCGAGGCAGTAAGGAAAAAGAAAGAACGTTGGTTGTTCGGGAAAAGGAGAGGGGAAAGGGTTTCTACTGGAGGTATGAGTATTTCATTTGACTCTGCCCTGACCGTAGGTACGGTAAGTAAAACTAACACTAGACCAAAGAAAATATCCTTGAAGACTTTCATTATTTATCCTTTCCCGTTATCGTCAAATCAACAAATGAATACATGCTTTTGGTAAATTGATTTTCAAGCAGTTCCTGAGTCTTTCGGTCTGAAGGGTCTATGGATACCTTGTTTCTATTCCTCTTGAGAAGTTCAATGAGTTAATCAAAGTAGGTTGGGTGAAGCGAGGCACACCCAACAAAAAAAGGCATCGATGGGTTCGCTCCGTTTAACCCATCCTACTTGGCTAACAATTGAGTTGAGCGGACGGGTGAAGCGTCAGCGGAACCCATTCCGCTCGAACGATTTGTTAGGTGACCGCTTCTGACTTGGCCCCATTCGTGTGTCGAGCCCTTCTGATAGAGCTAATTTGATCATCCATGGAGTACTTACCCGGACCGATGAAAAGCAAACTTAAGAACAGAATCCCTGCTTCCACCGCATGAGAATACTTGACGAAGGAATCACCATTGCTGATGTGCATAGATGTTGCCACGATCATAGTGTTAAGCAGAAAGAAGCAAGCCGGACGTGTAAAAAAACCCAGTGCCAATAACATGCCACCTGCAGATTCTGAAACTGCCGCCATGAAGCCCCAGACCATGGGAGCGAAGTCAACCCCCACAGCATTCATGGCCCCACCAAGAATCACCCATTTTTCTGGACCAGCGATTAATTTAGGCAGTCCATGGCCCATAAACATGATACCAATACCTACTCGTAGAATGAGCAGACCTATATCACTATATTTATCCAAAGAACGTAACATCATAACTTTCTCCTTAATTAAGGTAATAGTCACCTAACAAGTTATTATACAGACCTGTATATCCTGCTAAAAGCGGGATATCCGAGAAAAAGCAAGTTGGGAGCCGGGATTAAATTATGCAAAATGGTGGCTGCTTCCACCCTGCTTTTGCCGCTTCAATCTTGCAGTTATGTAAGGTGGATTAAGCGAAGCGAATCCACCAGTTCAAATAAATTTATTCCTTTGGCCTCTCAAAACTCTCACGGAAAGCCATCATCCACGGTTTGTTATTGATGGATTTTATACAATTTAACATTACCTTGTCAATGTGATATTTGGCTATTACTATTCCTAAACCTCCACGACAACACCCCACCGCTTAAACCCATGTCTACTTGGCTAACACAATTTATTATTAAGTGTCAATTATACAAAAAGATAGAATAGGTTAAACGTAACCTTTAACAACCTCAATCTCCTTTTCTGTTAATCCATACAGCCTGTAAATGATTTCGGCTATCAGCTCGTCGGTTGCCATGATTCTGGTTTTTAATGGTTCAAGGATGGATATGCTTTTGACAAATTGATTTTCAAACTATTCTTGAGTCTTTCGGTCTGAAGGGTCTATGGACATTTTGTTTCTATTCCTCTTGAGGACTTCGAGGAGTTGATTAAAGTTGTGCTCGTGGTATGCCTTTACGGTAGTCTCGTTTATAAGACTATCAATCTCTGCGCCGATTTCACGTTCAAGCCAGTTCAGGAAACCTTTGATTTCCTCATTTTTCTTTTTGTTGTCGCAATCATCTGCTCGGCAATATAGGCAAGAATGTTTTAAACAACCTCGGGTTGTTTCTGAGTTAATTCTCTGAAATCTATCATTTCTGCTTAAAGGAATGGCACAGAAGCATGAAACCTTTAAAACTAAGTATTAAAATATTTCTTTGTGTTTAGCCTTTATATTTATATATAATATTTACAATTATTTAAATACCTTTCCACTCAATAAATATGAAAATATGAAAATTGACCTTACAAATTTTTCAATAGTGGTGCTTGCACAAGCACATAATCCAAGTATATTAAATCCCGATTTTTTAAAAAATAATAAGATCGTGGATGCTAGTTTTACACCGAAAGATGTTTATTGTACACCACCGATATCTCAAGTTTCTTTTGATGAAGGTATTTCTATTGTAGCTGAATTTGAAAGACTCCAATTTTTAGACCGCGTCTCAGAACGAATACCCCACAAATCACAAATAGCAGAAATAGCTACAAGGTATATAAGCGTCTTGCCACATGTACGGTATACGGCAGTCGGTATTAATTTTATTGGTCACTATCAATGGGAAAACACAAATATTGCAAGCTCTTTCATCTCAAACAAATTTATTAGAGAAGGTCCTTGGCTTTCAGCAGGAGATGGACTTACTAACATTGGGTTGAAATTTGTTTATTTATTTGGGAAAATAAAATGCACGATCTCTATAGAATCTACTGAAATGATTAGAGAAGAAAATAAAACAATTCCTGTTATTCTTATACATGCAAATTATAATCTGGATGTCAAAGACAATAATATTCAAGAAATTAAATCATTCATTTCTGATTGGAAAATACAAAATGAACGATTTACCAACTTCCTCGAAAAAATATTTCCCAGGGATTAAATATGCCTACTACTGAAGCAAGGGACACAATTGGTATAACTAAAGATGCAATTTATAGAGTATGGGAGAAAAATCTTACCTTGGGGGATATTTCTAACACTCAGCCTAAATTGGAATCGTTTCATTATTATATTTCTAGTACTCTAACTTCTCTATCAATTGACCTAGATAAGATTTCTAAAACTGCTGAAATATGGAATGTTCTTAATAGAAATATAACCATTTTGAACAGTGATACAAGCCTGTCAACAACCCAGAAATATAAACTGGACATTCCTCCGTTAGTGTCTCTTTTAGATAAAGAAACACTTGATTTTTGCAACCAAAGAAATATTCTTTCTGATGCTACTATTTACTTTAAATTAATTTATGAAACCTTTCAGAACATTAAAGGTATAAAAATAACCCTTCAATCAGATTACGAAATAGACAATCTCAAGATGGTGAGATTTGATGTGAAAATACGTGACGAGATAGATAACATTCTCAGGAAAGAGGATAAATTTTACGAAAATATTCGTAAATTAATTTCAACTGATTCAATGATGAACTTTGTTTTAACAACTCAGGTTGTTTAATGGATGGAAAGGATTTTTTAGATGTATCAAAGAGACTCTGTGAATCAGATTATGAGGCGGATAGAAGAACCTCGGTAAGCAGGGCTTATTATGCCTTTTTTAACCATATAAAAGTCCTTCTTAAAGCAAGAATTTCCTTACCTGATAGTGCGGAAGCCCATGAAAAAATGCGTCAATATTTGCATAATTCGGGAATGGCAGAAGCAAAAGACATTGCGAATAATTTAAGTACCCTTAGAACAAAAAGAAACGAAGCAGATTATAACATGTCATCAATTGATTTTGATAAAAACAACTGCGTATTATCCTACAAAAGGGCAGCGGTTTGCATTCAAAAATTTGATGAAATTGACCATAAAAGCCTTATTGCAGGAATTAAAGAATATCTGGCAAAAATACATAGTTAAAGAGATATCTTTATATCGAACAAAGTTGGTGTTTAACATTCCGGTCATAGTTATTTTTCCCACTTAACAACCTTAATCTCATCCTCTGTTAGCCCATACATTCGATAGACTATCTCGTCTATCAGATCGTCTGTCGCCTTGATTCTGGCTTTTAATGGATCGAGGATTGACATGCTTTTGGTAAATTGATTTTCAAGCAGTTCCTGGGTCTTTCGGTCAGATGGGTCTATGGATATTTTGTTTCTATTCTTTTTGAGGATATCGAGGAGTTGATCAAAGTAAGGTTGGGTGAAGCGAAGCACACCCAACAAAAAACATTGATGGGTTCGCTCCGCTTAACCCATCCTTATATGTTATGGTGTACATAATTAATTAACTAATTGAAATAATATTAGAGTTAAATAGAATAGTTAACTCATTTGCGGGAAGGAGTGGTTAACGGAAGGAGTCCGTAGGACGACTGGAGTTAACCACTCCTTCCCGCCCGAAAAATTACCCATGAGAGAGCAAAGGAAGATAGAGTCTTACCCATCCTGTCATACGATGACCTCGAGTAGACCTACTCATCTTTCTTTTCTCCGATTTCTGGAACTGTATGATCAATAGAATGTTCTGAAAAAGTCCATATAAGGCCATCAACGGAAACAGAAATAGTTTGATCTTCAGGGTATCAAAAAGGAAAAGAACAAATTTTCATGTAAGGAGACACAGCAATGGAACAAAAATTGATTTATCTCGGCATAGATTGGGCTGACGATCATCATGATATCGTTATCACCGATGATTCCGCCAAAACACTTAACCAATTCCAGATTGACCACACACCCGATGGGTTTGCTCTGCTTCATGCAAACATTGCAAATTACCAGAAATCTCCCGCTGACGTGTTGATCGCCATCGAAACGAACCGAGGACTTCTGGTGCACGAGCTCATACGAACAGGATACACCGTCTATGCCATCAATCCAAAGGCCGTCAACCGTTACAAAGACCGACATGTACTTTCAAAAGCAAAATCTGACATTCTTGATGCACAGGCACTTGCTCATCTCTTGCGTACAGACCGCCACCGGTTTAAAGCCCTTGTACCCCTTCCC
>JANLHY010000785.1 GCA_024653795.1 Candidatus Brocadiaceae bacterium
TAAGGCATTATTAGACAAATTAGGGCTTAATTCCCAACTTGACTTTACCACCTATAAAGGATTAAAAAGCGTTGTCATAGAAAAATTGCCAGGCATTTACACCCGTCTGATAAAAAATTATATCGAGAGAATCACAGGATTAGCACAAAAGCTTACCAGCATTGAAAAAGAAATAGGAACGGTATCGAGTCTTGATCATGATATGGTAAATCTCATGAGTATTCCAGGCGTAGGCCATTTTTCTGCAGCCCTCATTAAGTCAGAGATTATCGACATTGCCCGATTTGCTTCATTTAACCGATTGTGTGCATATGCAGGGCTATCGCCTCGTGTATCAGCCAGCGCCAATAAAACATTTCATGGTCCATTAAACACCAACCGGAGGAAGAACCTCCAATGGATACTGTTGGAAAACGTGTATCACTTTATTCGGGCCATTCCCGAAATGAAAGAAAGATACGGAAAACTCAAACAACGAAAGAGCCATAATACTGCTAAAGTAGTATTAGCCAGGAATATGCTCAAGATCATTTACCATGTGTTAAAAGAACAAAGACCATTTTATAGCGATAAAAAAGAATTTCAAATCCAGTCGGTGGCGGCTCCTGCACTCTGTGGGGTCTGAAGTATCCTTTCCGAAGGATAGCTTCCCCAGGTTTGATTAGTGAGGAGTCGCTTCCGAGATTATCATGCAGATCCGTAATTCACCTGCCTGGCAGCAGACAGGTCGGATGCTGCCAATAGGTGACTGAAGACTGGTAACTAAAATCCAGGGCTTCTTCCGATAACGAAAATCGACGGATTGAAATTGTATTTATAGATTCTGTTTTTTTGTATTGAGAAATTATCTCTTAGGAATACTGTTTTTTCACTTGACGATAACCTCAATAGGTGTTCCTTTCAAAACAAGTGAGCTAATCGATGTGTAACTCTCATTAATTCAACTTGTTACACGGCGATTTTGTAGTTTCTTTTTAGTGGTTACAACAACCCCTTTGCTGGGAATAGGA
>JANLHY010000787.1 GCA_024653795.1 Candidatus Brocadiaceae bacterium
AATACTTCAGGAATGCCATCCGATGAGATTCTTTCTATAATATTGCAAAATCTTAACGGATAGGTGTCCAGGAGATTAAAACCACCCTTAAACCCTATAGTTTCTTTTCCCATCAACATGTCTTAATCTTGACAAAAGGAATCAACTGGCATATGAATTTTCAGTAAAATAAAAAAGATTTAATAACATAACAACAAGGATTCAAGATGTCAAGCAAACTTATTTACATAGAAGACAGAAGATGATCGTTTACATCGATACGAGCGACCTGGTTAAATTGTATGTAGAAATGATGAAAAATTGAATCAAGCCGCCGAGAGAGAGGGAATTATCGTTTTATAGTTGGTATATTGGGTAGGGCGTATGCGAAACCCAACATCAACTATTCATGGCATTGAAAATCCTTTGAAGTTTGGGTTGCGTGACTCTATCCAACATCCATGGTGGCTATGTTTGATTTCACTCGCTGGTTCAGGATTGCAGCCTGAACCAGGGCATTTGGGAACATCCAAAAACCCTTACTGTTTCATCCTCACATCCAGGCAAAAATGTGCTGGTTCAATCTAATTGAACCAGCAAGAACCTTCATATCAACCTGTTTTATTCTCTCATATTCTATCACTAGTGTCTGGTTATAAGTTAAATAAAGACAATTATTTATAAGAAACGCTCGTTTTGGTTTCGTAATCAGAATTTGTAAGTACTTGTAAAATAGGAACTTTCTCAAATAAAGTGATACTTAAAATCTGTAGAATAGTGTAGAGACTCTGGTCTAAATTAAGACGTTTTTTGATAATAGCAACAAGTATATATACAGAGATGGCAATCCATATTTGGGTTTTTACTGAGTTTTCAGAAGTGCCATAAAACGCTTTTATTCGTAAAGTTTGTTTTCTCCGTTTCTCCCCTCTTTCGATATGAGGAGCGCCACAGTATTCAATCATAGAACTTGTAAGCAAGTTTTACACTCTGGCTATAGTATATTCGTATTCCTCTCATGTTACCGCTTATTCCATAGCAGCGGTA
>JANLHY010000788.1 GCA_024653795.1 Candidatus Brocadiaceae bacterium
AGATGCTGATCAAGCTCTGCGCTGTTTCTAAACCAGCCGTCATTCGTTATATTGAGCATGAAATCTGCCCCATCTTTCTTAAATTTTCTGATCAGAGATGGCACTGTATCTTCGTAACAGATAGACGAACCAAAGACAAAACTCCCTTGTTGTGAGGTATCCAAACTAAACAACGCCCTCCGCTGACCATGGGTCAACCCAATTTCATAAGGCACCAACTTAGCCAAAAATGGGAAATGTTTTTTAAGAGGTGTAAATTCACCAAACGGTACGAGATGAATCTTGTCATAGCGGTCTACTAATTTCCCCTCCTTATTGTAGTAATAAGCGCTATTGAAATAAATCTGTTCCTCTCCGTTCAGCGTCAAAGCAATACCGCCCAGAAGCAAGTTTGTATTTAAGTCCTGCGACAATAGGATGGGTGTGAGTTGCGATAGGACGTCAATCTTTCTGCCCGTGAGTTCGGGATCGATATTGAGTAACCCGGGTATCATGGTCTCGGGCCACACGAGCAGATCTATATTCTTTCCTTTGACACTCAAGGATAGGTCTGTATATTTTTTGAGAATACCGATTTCGTCTTCTTCGTTGGACTCAAACTTCACCTCCTGGGGTATATTCCCCTGTACCATGCACAGAGTGGGGCCTTCTTGTGGTTTATAGTGGTTGAGCCAGTAAACGCCATAAGACAGGATGGCCGTTAATAATGTCAACGGTAGAATACAGGTCAGACCGAAGAATGCAAATTTTCGGCACGGGAAACGATGCAAATATGGAGAATTAAATGCGTCTCGACGTGCTACAATATAGAGTATCAAATCCGCAATACCCGCATTTACCATAATGATAATAAAAGAAACACCGTAGACACCGGTAATGTCAGAGACCTGTATTATCTGCAAATATTGATATTGGGTATGTCCAATAAAGAACCATGGAAAGCCCGAGAGAAGAAATGATCGTATAAATTCTAGGGCAGTCCATATACAGGGCGCAACGACAACGAGCGGCAATTTTAGCCTAAAAATAATAAATCGGGAACAAAACACAAAACCGAGAAAATAGGCCGAACAATACAAACTCAGCAAAATCCAGGCAATATAAGTAACATGACGCATCCACGAAAGCTGAATAAATATAAATACTGCCCCAATAAACAGAGCGCTAAGATAAGTATG
>JANLHY010000021.1 GCA_024653795.1 Candidatus Brocadiaceae bacterium
CAAGGCATACGACATCTCGCAGAGAATAGCCGTCAAATTGGTTCCGGTAAAAATACATGATGCGATCAAAATCGCTCTTCGATTCAGTATATATGCCTATGATGCTTACTATTTACAGTGTTGTATTGAAAATAAATTACCGCTTATTAGCCTTGACGACCGTATGTGTGATACGGCAAGAAACCTTAGTATAAAGGTGGTGGAGTGAATGAAAATATATACTTACTCTCAGGCACGAGAAAAATTAGCAGACATTCTTGAAGAATCTAAAAAAGAGGAAATTGTTATTCGCCGCCGCAAAGGCGATATGTTTTCTATTGTGCCGAAAACACCCTCTCGTCGTTCTCCCTTTGATGTGCCAAACTTGAGCAAAAGGATTGCCCGAAAGGAAATTTTAGAAGCAATTCGCGAATCCAGAGAACGGGCATAACAAATCACTCGTGCGGACAGGCTATCGCCCGCCGCACAGTTTAAGCGTTATGCCTTGCCAATATTAAAGATTATGCAACAATGAGTCATTAAGGGAGGGAAAAATGCAAACACCTATAATCTGGAGAGAACCAGAAACTTCTTATATCCGTCGGTTTATGGATGGAGTAGATAAAGTTGTTACTGATGAGATGCAAAGCGGACTTCTCTACTTGAAGAGAGTCTTATCTTTGTTCTTGCTCGTCTCCCTTTGCTGGTTCAATCGTCCTCGATTGAACCGAAACATTTGGTATTTTTTACTGCTGGTGCTAGTTCAAAATCTATTGTACGGTTCAAAATGTCTGGTTCAATCTGCAAGATTGAACCAGCATAGAGAATAGATAAAATAATCAGGAGGATTTTCCCTTTATATTTCCTTTTCTCTGCGTTCTTCGCTCCCTTTGCGGTGAACTATGTATCTCCACTTTCCAGTCAGGATCATATCTGGCATGGCAGCTTGGGCAGATGAGGATTATTTTACAGGTCTCTTTTGTTAATCGCACAAATGACGTGTGGAAACCGTCATCGTATCCACATTGAGGACAGACGTGGAGTTCCTTTTCTATCTTTACGGATACTGGTTTTGGTGTCTTGTTTTCCAATTATTTGCTCCTCTGCTGGTTCAATCGTCCTCGATTGAACCGAAATATTTGGCATTTTTACAACTGGTGCTTGTTCAAAGACCATCGTACAGTCAAAACTCCTGGTTCAATCTTCAAGATTGAACCAGCCTTTTTATTTTTACCCATAGACACTATCCAACACCAATAAACATTCATCTTTGTTAGCAGATGAATAAACCCAATGGTAGATTTTTAGCCCTTTATTTTTCTGGCAATATCTGAGAGAGTCCAGAAGGATATCCCACCTGTGGTGTCTATCAAATAGATAATACCACCGTTTCACGGTAAGGGTTAGAAAATATATACCTTGGTTTATCTCTTTATTTATACGGACTGATGGCATTTCAGCCTTCCATTTACTGCGCTTGCTGGTTCAATCGTCCTCGATTGAACCGAAACATTTGGGTTTTTTCATAATTGGCGCTAGTTCGAAACTTATTGTATGGTTCCAAACTCATGGTTCAATCTACAAGATTGAACCAGCTTAAAATCTGTGGTTCTTATTCCACAATTACGATTAGATGATTGTCGTTCTGGAAGACCTGGCGCGCCAGGCGTTCCACATCCTGTACAGTAACCTTTTTCAGCTTTTCAGCCTCTTGCTCATCTGCTTCGGGCGCTTTGTCATCAAGCACCTTCATGCTGATGTAATAAGCCTGGTTCACCCGATCCAGCCGCCGCATGCCACGACGTCCCAAAATGGCATTTATGGTCTTTTGCACCTCTTTTTCTTCGATCTTAGCTTCACGCATGGAACTAATCTCGTCACGAATACCTTTTATAGCCTGCCCGATGTTTTCCGGTCGTGTGCCCATTGAGATACGATACCATTGAACACCCCGGTATTTATTGAAGGAAACGCCGATACTGTAGGCAAGACCTTGCTTTTCACGCAGGTTGAAGGCGAGCCTGTCACTAAAGATGGTTTCCATTAC
>JANLHY010000037.1 GCA_024653795.1 Candidatus Brocadiaceae bacterium
CTTTATGTTGCGCAGAATTGTTATGAAAAGCAGGTGTCTTAGACTGATCAGTATAAGACACCGCTTTTGGTTCATCAATTGGACTTCGCATAAAAAGGATGATAATACAAAAATGAAGAAGAATGCAAGCTTTTTTTGGTTTTTCTGAAGGGATAGAATTAATATGTATTTACATCCGTTCCGGTGCACTTATGCCAAGGATATGAAGTCCATTCTTTATGACCTGATGTGTGACATCTACCAATAAAATTCTTGCCCTAGTGAGTTCTTCGTCATCCGACAAGACACGGTGGGCATTATAAAATCTGTTCAGATTTCCACACACATCAATAAGATAATTGCTAATGAGAGAGGGTTCGTAAAATTCTGCTGCCTTCAATATAACGGAGGGGAATCGCCACAAATTCTTGACCAGAATAATGGTCTCGTCTTCATTCAATAATTCAAAATGTATGTCCGCCGTTACAGGCCTTCCGTATTTTCTCAGGATACTACAGAGACGAGCATGGGTATACTGAACGTAAGGGCCTGTTTCTCCTTCGAAGTTCAGCACCTCATCCCAATCAAAGACTACGTCTTTATTACGCTTAGTGCTCAAATCAGCAAAGATGATTGCTCCGACACCCACTTCTTTAGCAACGTTTTCTTTATTTTCTAAAGAAGGATTCTTTGCTTCTATAATTTCTTTGATACGTTCAGTGGCTTCAATTAACAGGTCTTCCAGTAGAACGACTTTCCCCTTTCGGGTGGACATCTTGCCGTCTTTAAATTTCATGAGACCAAAATCCACGTGTACACAATGGTTTGCCCAGTCGTACCCCATCAGATCTAAAACCTTAAAAACCTGCTTAAAATGGAGTTTCTGCTCAGAACCGACCACATAAACCATTTTAGCAAAGTTATACGTCTTTTTCCTGTATTCTGCGGCGGCAATATCTCGGGTGGCGTAAAGGGTGGCATCGTCTTTTTTGCGTAACAGACATGGAGGCATACTGTAAGGCTCTAAGTCTATGATCAAAGCCTGTTCACTAATCTTTGCTAATCCTTTCTCCTTAATCCTCGTTACCGTATCCTCGACCATTGTATTGTAAAAACTCTCACCTATAAAGGCATCGAAGTGTATGCCCAGCATATCGTAGATTTTTTGAAATTCTTTCAGACTGATGTCCTTGAAGTGATGCCATAGTTCTTTTGCCCCAGAATCCCCCGCTTCGAGTTTTTTGAACCATTCCCTTGCCTCGTCTTCCAGGACAGTATTCTTTTCAGCCTCCTGATGGAATTTTACGTAGAGATTGTTCAGGTCTGTAACGGTGTATGATTTATGGGTATTTTCGTTTCCCCATTTTTTATAAGCAACAATCAATTGTCCAAATTGAGTCCCCCAATCACCGAGGTGATTGATGCCAATACATCTGTATCCGAGGGTTTTGTAAATATTGTAAATCGCACTTCCAATTAATGCAGAACGGAGGTGGTGAACGGCAAGGTGTTTGGCAATGTTTGGGGAAGAATAATCAATGACAACGGTCTTTCCGCTACCTATGTTTCCACTGCCATAGCAATTTTGCTCTTCATGTATTTTTTTCAATACCATCTCTGTGAATATTGTTTTGTTCACAAAGAAGTTCACATAGGGGCCGATGGCTTTTATTTCTATAATTGAATCGGTAGTGCGTAATACCTTGGATAACTCCGTAGCAATATTATTTGGAGAATTTTTGAGTGTTTTTGCGAGGCTGTGGCAGGGGAATGCGTAATCACCCATCTTTAAATCGGGGGGTATTTCTATAAGTCTTTCTAACTCATCTTCCTGAAGGTTTGTTTTTTCCTTTAATAAAGATACGATAGTTTTTACAAAATAATCCATCTTTTTGCTTTTCTCTCTTGGCTGGTTCAATCTTGTAGACTTCGTCGTGAGCGCTCAGTCGAACGATTGAACCTTATGTTTTGAATCGGGTACTGGGTTTTGCATTGGCGTCATGACATGCCAAATGTTTAGGTTCAATCGAGGACGATTGAACCAGCAAGAATAATCCATTTTTTAGCTTTTCTCTGAGACCTCTGTGATTAATCTTTTATTATATCAATCCCATCTTCTTTTTTACTTCGATCATGGTATTTTCTGCCATATTTTTACATTTCTTTGCGCCTGTATGTAAGATGCCTAACAGATGATCAGGATTCTTAATTAATTGCTCGTATCTATAGCGAATGGGGGTTAGGGCTTCAACAATATTGTCTGACAGAATCTTTTTACATTCAATACAGCCAATCTCAGCGGAGCGGCACACCACATTGATGCGATCAATCTGTTCTTTTTTTGAAAAATGTTTATGCAGTGTGAAGAGGTTGCAGATATCAGGATTACCGGGGTCTGTGCGTCTCTTCCTGTTTTCATCAGTTACAGCAGTCGATAGTTTCTTCCATATAGATTCAGGAGATTCTACCAATGATATATAATTTCCCAGGCTCTTGCTCATCTTGGTCTTGCCATCGAGCCCCATAATTCTTGGGGCTTCAGAGAGTATCTCCATAGGATCGGGGAATGTCTCACCATATCGCATATTAAATTTTCTGGCAATCTCCCTGCATAATTCGATATGCTGTACCTGGTCTTCGCCTACGGGTACTGCTTCACCTTTATAGATCAAGATGTCAGCAGCCTGTAAAACCGGATAGGTAAATAATCCTGCATTGATATTTTCCCTATGCTGCTTTGACTTGTCTTTAAATTGGGTCATACGCTCTAAATGTCCTATAGGGGTTACTGTGTTTAAAATCCATGCGAGTTCTGTATGTTCAGACACGTGTGATTGGACAAAGATAATGCAACGGTTAGGGTCAAGGCCGGCTGCAATATTGACAGATGCTGCGTTAAGAATGCGCTTTTGCATATCTTCTGGGTTGTATTCAATGGTGATTGCATGGTAATCCACGATGCAGAAGATACAGTCATATTGGTCAATCATCCGCACCCAGTTCCTAATCGCTCCCAGGTAATTGCCGATGTGCACGTCCCCGCTGGGTTGAATTCCGCTAAAAAGCCGCTTTTTCATGAAATATACCTCAAATTTTTATTAATCTATGCAATCTGCGAAATCTGTGGTTGCCTTTATAAAACCTTTGGCAGTATTTTTTTAATTCGCCTGGCTGCCTCCCTCGTATTTTTGATGCTGGGCACCAGGGCAAATCGTACGTAACCTTCTCCGGGATTTAATCCGCTTTCTGTCTTATCGCTAATCCATGCGCCGGGCGTTGTTACTATGGCGATATCGGGTGAAAGTAATTTTCTGGCGAAATCGACAGAGGTCATTCCCTCTGGAGTCTTTTGCCATAAATAAATTGTGGCTTCCGGGGTACAGTCAGGGAGTTTGATACGCTTGAATGCATCCACCAATAAATCCCTTTTTATTTTATATTCAGCCTTCATCTTTTCGACATGGGTTTCATCGCTGAGTGCGGCAATGGCTCCATCTTGTATAAAAGTGGCCGTACCAGAGTCAACGTTCGTCTTAACCTTTTTAAATATATCCACAATCCGTTTATCGCCGGCTACCCAGCCCACCCGATAGCACGTCATGGCGCTCCTCTTGGAGAAAGAATTAAAGACAATAACCCCTTCTTTTGTAACCTCCAGGATGCTGTGAGGCGGTTCATTAAAATAAATTTCACTATATGCCTCGTCAGAAGCGATGATAATATTATATTTTTTCCCAAATTCAACAATTTCTTTTAAGTATGACAAAGGTGCGGTGGCGCCCGTAGGGCTGTTGGGGTAGTTGACCCAAAAAATCTTTGCCTTCCTGCAGACCTCTTCTGGAATGGATTTCAAGTCTATCAGGAATTTATTTTCAGCAAGAATTGGCACATAGTAAGGAATTCCTTCGGCAAACAAAGTTCCCCGCGTATACGGAGGATATCCTGGCGAAGGGATAATTACATAATCGCCCGGGTTGACAATTCCCTCTGGAAAGTTGAATACGGCCTCCTTTGAACCAATCGTGGATGAAATCTCTGTAGCCGGGTCCATCTGTACACCAAATCTTTTTTGTATCCACTGTCCAATAGCCTGCCGGAATTCAGGTGCACCAATATAACTCGGATAACCCGAAGATTTACGAAACGTTATTCCTTTTTGTGTAGCCTTCCGCACAATTTCAGGCGTCGGCACAGTTGGGTCGCCTACGCCAAAATCAATCGGGGTAATCCCCATGGATTTTAATTTTTCTACTTCTTTATCAACTTCTGCAAAGGCATACGCACCAATAGACTGCAATCTCTTAGATGCTGTAATTTCCATAAAATGTAGTTCCTTTCTTAAACTTTTTATTCTCTTTGTGTGTTCTTTGTAGTTTGTGTTGATAGTTACTCTATTTTTTTGCGGGATCGGTAATCGCAGGTTTAACAGGACTTCTTTTTGCGGTTATCTCTTTGATTTCGATCTCGAGGACATTTGTCTTGTTCAACATCGCCTCGGTAAAAGGTGACTTGGGATTCTGTGGCGCATATTTATTTGCAAGTTTCTGGAGGGCTTCGTTTTTAGCAGGTGGATCAGAAAGTATTTTTATGTTGCCAAACAGAATCACAGACCTGTATGCAACGGAAGAAGCACAGGTAGGTAGCTTGACAAGCACATTGGTGACTTCTTCTACCTCGAAACATACATTTTGATTGGCACGGATATTTTCAATCTTTCTGCCTTCATTCGCGCAATGGAGGTATATTTTGGACGTTTCCTTATCATACGTAAAATTCATGGGTGTGATGTACGGAATCCCATTGGCACACGTCCCCAGCCTTCCCACCATGGTGTTGGAAAGAATGTCTTCGATTTCATTCTTAGCGGTTATTTCTTTGTCTTTTCTTCTCACAGATTATATTTTTCTTCCAACTGCTTCTGCTACGGGCTTGAGTTCCTGCATCAGTTCTTCAAAGGCTTCAAGAGTAATTGTTTGTGGTCCATCCACGAATGATTTTTCAGGATTCGGGTGGGTTTCAATTAAAAGACCGTCGGCGCCAACTGCTATAGAGCCTTTGGACATCGGGTTAACAAGGCTTCTCTTTCCGGTTCCATGACTGGGGTCTACAATAATAGGCAGATGTGTCATCTCCTTAAGTTGTGGTACAACGCTCAATGACAACGTAAAACGAGTATGAGTCTCAAAGGTTCGGATACCCCTTTCGCATAGAATAACATTGGGATTGTTTTGTGCCAGGATGTATTCTGCAGCCAGGAGAAACTCTTCAATAGTTGCGGACATTCCTCGCTTTAAAATCACCGGTTTTCCTGCTTCGCCCACCGCGCGCAAGAGCAAGAAATTTTGCATATTGCGGGTTCCGACTTGTAATATATCGCTGTATTTACTTACTAATTTTACATGCTCAGGGGTAAGCACCTCTGTGACGATAGGCAGGCCAGACGCCTCACGGGCGCGTGCCAGGTGTACGAGACCTTCTTCCTGTAAACCTTGAAAGGTGTATGGATTGCTACGGGGTTTGAATGCCCCGCCTCTTAATGCAGTTGCACCGGCATCTCTGACCCTTTTAGCGATTTCAACAATTTGGTCTTTACTCTCAATGGCGCATGGACCTGCAATAACGGCGATGTGGTCCCCGCCGATTTTTTTCCCATTACTGAGGTGAATAATAGTTTTAAAATCCTTCCCTTCCTTGCTGGCCAATTTATATGGCGCAAGAATTGGGACGGTCTTTTCTACACCGGGCAGCACATCCCAAAAATCAGCAGGTACTATCCGTTCGTCGCCGATAACCGCAATCACATTCCGGTTGGTTCCTTGTAATAAAACCCCTTTTAAGCCTGCCTTTTCAATGCTTTCTAGGACATGATCAATGTCCTTTTTTGTAGATTCGACCTTCATTACAATAATCATAAACTACACCTCTTTTTAAAATTTATAGGCAAAAAAAAGCCCTAAAACGATCGGTTTTAGGGCAATATATTATTTTAATAATTTAATATCGAACCCTAAGACCACCCTCTTTTGTAATATCTAAAGTAATAAAAAACAGTATAATATTTCATAGTATTGTAACTACACAAGGCACAATCCCTTCCGATTAGTACTCATCTGTATGGGAAGGGGATATTGGGGTTAAACATTTTTTGGCAAAATAACTTCCATAGCAAATTTAAAAATAAAGTGTACATGACAAGATATTTATTGTCAAGTGTAATTTTAAGGTGTTATATTTACTAATCTTACGTTAAAAATAATGTGGAAAGTTATACTAAAGCGGGTGTTCACCTCAGGTAAAAAAATAAAAAGCGCTGCAAGTCCTTAATTTTGCTGGGTTTTCCGTAGTTCTGGAAGTTTTTTTCTTGTGACTACACGTATATTCCGGTTCGGTAACACCTCTGGCAATTTTACCTTCAATGCCTCTAATAATTTACGAGATTGTTCTCGC
>JANLHY010000048.1 GCA_024653795.1 Candidatus Brocadiaceae bacterium
GGGGATATCCTTTATCTCGACAAAATTCAGCAGTTCATGATAGATTGTTGGGGGCATATAAAAGGTCGGGCCATCCAATTTGCCAATAATCTCCAGGAAAGTACGTAAAGCATCGGTGGGACTAGCCCCAAATGTTTGGTATACGTCTGGATTGGTAAAAATACTCGTATCAATAATAATTCGTTCGTGTTTAATGTTTTTTTCCATACATACTTCTTTCTTTCTCTGTAAGTTGAAATACCATTCTAAAGATCTGTTCTTCTGCTGTGGTCATTTCTTTATCCCGCCTTTTCATCGCAATCTTTGCCACCTGTAATGCCTTTTCTAATATATAGACCTTCATACCATTGTCTGAATACCATGTAAAAGAAGGAAGATATTTGGGGGGGTAAGTGGGAGTGATGATGTTGCAGGCAAAACCAAAAATACTTCCCGTCATGATCGTCGTGTTAATGGCCGTTTTGTTATGGTCTCCCATTGCCATGCCAAGGAACATATGATTTGTATTGATGATGTTCTCCCCCAATTCAACCTGTATATTTCCATAGGTATTGAGTAAATTGCTGTTAACGGTATCTGCCCCGATATTCACCCACGAGCCGAGGTAAGAATCACCAAGGAATCCGTCATGCTGTTTATTACTGTAACTGTGGAAAATAGTATTTACGATTTCTCCTCCCACCTTGCACACCTCTCCAATATTGGCGCCTCCGCGTATTCTCGAATTGGATTGAACGATGGAATGATTGCCAATATAGACAGGTCCTTCAATGGTCGTATTTGGGGCGACGGTGACGTTATTGCCTATATAAATAGGCCCATTTTCTGCATCAAGTACACAACCCGGTTTAATCTGAGCGCCTTTGTCAATAAATATCAGGTCTTCATTGATAAGGTAAACACCTTCATACAATTTTCCAGAAATAGAACCTTCCTTTACAAACAGCATGAAATCCTTTTCTATTTGGGACTTGTTGTGTTTTATGATATCCCAGAAATAGTTGACGATGGGTACCTGGGTGTCAACTACCCGTACCGTATCTTTTAGCACTTCAATGACGTCTTGTGTAAGGAATTTTTCGTGAGATATTTTTTTGGCATTATTCCCTTTGAGCCGGGCGTAAATGAGTGTATTGTCCTGAACCCCGAGCTCCTCCGGACCTTCTAAAGAAACAGGGAGGGAAATAATTGCACGGCCGTTTAAAAAAAGACACGTATCGTCTGCGGTATGAAGGGTATTAACACGATGAGTAAGCCTCTCTTGTAATACATCAGACAAATAGTTTCTGCAAAAAAGGGTAATAGTGGCATGAGGATAGTGTTTGATAGTTCTTTCCAACATGGTAAACAAGCCGCATCGGAGATCAAACACTGGCCTTGTGTACACGAGTGGGATGAGTTGTGAGTGTCGGCTATCTTCAAATACACAGATATGTTGCATGTCGGTTAGCATACTGAGACCGATAATCTTTGTCAAGCTATAAAGTCAAGTAATGCATACCTGTCCGTTGA
>JANLHY010000072.1 GCA_024653795.1 Candidatus Brocadiaceae bacterium
ACCTTCTGGCTATTGCCAAAAACGCTCTTACGGCTAAATCGCCTTCTGCCTTAGCTTATAATATCGCTTGTTAATTTTTCAAAGAACTAAAGTGTTACGAAACATTTAAAATATTGGACGAAAAGTATGAGCATATTTTTGCAAAGCTTATTACGATGGAACGAAAAGCAGATTCGTTCTGCAAAGTTAGCTGATTCCCCGTCTCTCGTCCTTCGTCCCTCGTCCTTTCACCTTCGAAGGAATCATTGACCTGATGAATAAGGGATTGGAAATTAATAAGGAATGAAGAATTAACAATGATCAATTAATGGAATAAAGATGAATTGATAATTACTCATTGATAATTGACCATTGCATTGTTCGCCTGATGCAAAAATATGTCTGATAATTCGATACTCTACGATTTGACGAAATACCGGGAGGAATTTACCCTGGGGCACGGCAATGCGGCGTGTCTGCTCGTGCACGGCCTGGGTTGTGGGCCTATCCAGATGAGGGAACTGGCGGAAGACTTGCGCGAGTGGGGTTTTACTGCCAGGGGTATCCTTCTGCCGGGACATTGCGGCGATACCAATGGCCTGGCGCTAAGCACTCTTCACGATTGGAGGGAAAAGGTGGATGCTGAGTATCGTCAGTTAAAAAGCGCATACAAAGATGTCGTTGTTATCGGATTTTCCCTGGGTGCATTGTTGACCTTGCAGTTGGCCTTGCATCACCCGATAGGAAGAATCATTTTAATGGGAACGCCCCTCTTTTTAATTCGGGAATACTTGCCAATTAATGCCCTAATCGGGGTCTCTAAAATATTTTTGAAAAAGGTAAAAACATGGAAAAGGAGGTGCTATATCGAATCGGAGGCACATACGGGCTATTTACACCAACCCATAAATAGTCATTATCCGTTACAGACCTTCCATGAAATCAAACAAATAATTAAGACTATCAAACCGAGGCTGAAAGACATAAAATCAGCGGCGCTCGTTATCCATTCCAAAAAGGACATGATCGCCGCCCCTGCGAGCGCACGGTACGTGATAAAGCATCTCGGCTCAACCGACAAACGGCTGGTGTGGCTTGAACGGAGTCATCACCTGGTAATGTACGATGAGGAAAAGGACGTGGTTTTCGAGGCTATAAAAGAATTCCTGAATATTTAATTAACCGTTACACCTTCGAGAAACCCCTCAAGCTTTCTGCTTCGCAGCGGATGTTGAAGTTTACGAAGAGCAATGGCCTCTATTTGCCGTATTCTTTCTCTTGTTATGTTAAACCTATTGCCAATCTCTTCCAGTGTATGGGTATATCCATCACCTATCCCGAAACGCAATTTCAACACCTCACGTTCCCGGTGACTCAAGGTATTTAAAACCTTTTCCAACTGTTCCTTGAGCAATGATTGATGAGCCGCATAAACG
>JANLHY010000706.1 GCA_024653795.1 Candidatus Brocadiaceae bacterium
ATTAATGGCGGAACTCAGGACGAAAGGTTTTGCTTCGGTTTCTTTTCAAATAAATGAAAAGTTTAAATTGTGGGTGAAATCTTTGGCAAGGCAAAGAGGATTGACCAGAACGACTACCCTACAAAGCAGGAATTTTTCAAAAAACTAAATTCATACTATTTGTGAATTATTCCTTTCCATCTTCTATAAATATTGGCAATGGAATAAACGCGGTTAGGCACTGACACCTTATACTTGCATATCGAATAATTAATCGTTACACTATGCCATGGAATTAAATCACATTGGTATCACAAATAAGAGCGCCGAGCAGGCGATACAATTTTATCAGGATTTTTTAGGTCTTGAAAAAACAAGAGAAATTCTCTTATCCCCGGAACTTTCTGAGCAATTATTTTCTCTTTCTCAAGAGTTAAAAGTGTTAGTTTTTGAAAAGCCCGGGATAAAGATTGAGGTATTCATATCTGATTTTCAACATGCCAACCCAAATCTTACCCATTTCGGTATAATGCTGGATAATTTTTCAGAGGTCACAGAAAAGGCTCAGAGGTCTCATGTTGATCTTATCATTGGAAAATATAAGGATAAGACCGTGTACTTTCTCAAGGATTTTTCCGGCAACCTGATTGAAATAAAGCAAAAATCGTAACGGACAAGTCTTTATAATTGATAAATCGTGACAATACAATACCTGCTTTTAAAAAAGATTAAAGAGGATGCAAGACCTTTAAGGATAGAATTTGATAGGGCACTTTACCACGTTACATCAAGAGGCAAGCAGGATTAAAGTATTTGTAACAGTTTAGTTTTTTGAAAAATCCAGTAATAATGTGGTTATTATACAATGTAGCGGCAATTCATGAATTGCCGCTACATATTACCACAAAGGCATTTTCAACTATTGATGTTTTCAATAAACTAAACTGTTACAAGCATTTTAGTTCAAGCTAAAAACCTGAACAAATAGGGAGGAAGGATGTATGGCAAAGGAAAAATTACCGAAACAGTATCTTCAGATTAAAAAGAGACATGCGAAATATTTCAATGCAGTTGAGGAGCTTGGCACGGTGGTTAAACAGGAAGGGCCTCTCGACGAAAGGACTGCGCACCTAATCCAGCTTGCAGCAGCGGCAACGGTACATTCTGAAGGGTCTGTCCACAGTCATGTAAGAAGGGCTATCGATGCGGGGGTAACACCTGAAGAGATATACCATGCAATCATTCTGCTTACCAGTACCATCGGGTTTCCAACCGTTGTTGCTGCGTTAAGCTGGGCAGACGATGTTATAAAAGGTAAAAAGAAATA
>JANLHY010000086.1 GCA_024653795.1 Candidatus Brocadiaceae bacterium
CTTCGTCACCCTTTCGGGCATTGCGAAAGATTCTCGACTGCAGCCTCCCGTAGGAGTCTGGGCAGTGTCTCAGTCCCAGTGTGGCCGACCACCCTCTCAGGCCGGCTACCCGTCTTAGCCTTGGTAGGCCATTACCCTACCAACTAGCTGATAGGACATTGACCCCTCTCTAAGCAAATGGAACCTTGCGGCTCCAAACATTTGACTATCAATACCGAGGTATCAATAGTATTATTGAGTATTAGCAACCCTTTCGGTAGTTCCGATTGCTCGAAACGTCGTTATCCTCATCTTAAAGGTAGGTTATCAATGCGTTACTCACCCTTACGCCACTCGATTTGTACCCCTTTCGGGATACTCCCTCGTTCGACTTGCATGCCTAATCCACGCCGCCAGCGTTCGTTCTGAGCCAAGATCATACCCTTCATAAATTTTATAAAGGCGCTAAGCAAAGCTTAGCTATCTTAACTTTGTCCAACTCAAAAGCTGACATTTTTCAGCTTCACTACTCGCACGCATTTGACTTCTAATTTTAAAAGAGCAAATCCACTACCACAAACTGTAGAGTTCGTTATTGTATACAAAATTTTAAAAAAGTCAATAATAAAAATAAACTTTTTCAATTTCCCAACAACTCCGAAGATTATACTTTCAAAAAAACATAAATGCAAGTACAAAAATCACCTTTTTAAACAATGCTATTGAAAAACTCTCTAACGCAACGGAGTATCAATACTTAGCTAATTTTAGCCTTCCAAATATTTGCCTATGTTTCTGTATTTATTATACCTATTCTCTACGAGTTTATCAATCGGTGTGCTTTTAATTTCTTCCAAATATTTAAGAATATATGATTTAAGCGTATTAACCATCGCTTTCGGAGATTTATGTGCTGCCCCAAGGGGTTCGGGAATAACTTCATCCGCCACACCAAACTTTAACAAGTCCTTTGCTGTGAGTTGTAAAGATTCTGACGCCTCTGGTGCATTTTCACTGTTCTTCCACAATATTGCAGCACAACCTTCGGGTGAAATTACCGAATAATACGCATACTCCAAAATTGCAAATTTGTCACCGATACCAATACCTAATGCACCGCCACTGCCGCCTTCTCCTATAACAATGTTTATAATCGGAGTTTTCAACCGGCACATTTCGTAAATATTCTCTGCAATTGCATACGCCTGCCCCCTTTCTTCAGCGCCAATATCAGGATTTGCCCCAGGTGTATCTATTAAGGTAACAATCGGCAGATGGAACTTTTCTGCAAGTTTCATTTTTTGTAACGCCTTTCTATAGCCTTCGGGGTTAGGCATTCCAAAATTACAAGCAATACGCTCCTTCGTACTCTTTCCCTTTTGCTGTCCAATGATCAAAAGCCTTTCCTGCCCTATTCTTCCCAATCCACAAATAATCGCTTTATCATCCCCGAAACGCTTATCTCCATGAAGTTCAACAAAATCATCAATCATCATGTTCACATAATCTGCGGTGAGCGGGCGTAAGGGATGTCGTGCTATTTTGACGATATCGTATGGCGTTAACTTAGAGAACAACTTCTTTTGAAGCCGTTCATGCTTCTCTCTCAAATATTTTATCTCAACACTCCTATCACAATTATCCTTTAAGGAGGCTTTTTCTAAATCCTCTATACGATGCTCAATTTCCAGGATAGAATTTTCTAATTCTGTTACAGTTTTTTCTGACAAAGACATCTCCTATTTCGTTAAAATAAACAACATATTTTGAACTATAATTTCCACAAAACACTTATTGATAGATTCCGGAATTTTAATTGTTTTTCAATTTAATGCAAGGAAATTACAACCCATTATAATACTGTACAAAAAATGTATCATTAAAATTGTTACTTCGAACAGCTTAAAAACATTGACAAAAAGAAGTCAGATATGTAACATCTGATTTTCTTTATATACAAAATATTTTATATCAATATAGTGCTTAAATGCAATTCGGAACCGTCTGTATAATTGGGCCGGGACTTATTGGTGGCTCTATCGGTCTGGGATTAAAAAAAAGAAATTTGGCAAAGACCGTCATTGGTGTTGGCCACAGGGTTTTATCTTTAGAAAAAGCCATTAAAATACACGCTATTGATATCGGCATCTTAAACAGTGAGGAAGCTGTTAAAGATGCTGATATTGTAATCCTTGCTGCATCCGTGAATAAAATTATTGACACTGCAAAAAAAATTATTCCCTTAATGAAAAGTAATGCCATCCTTACCGATGTAGGCAGCACAAAAAAACATATTGTTGAGCAAATTTCTCATAATATAAGAAAAGATATTACCTTTGTTGGTGCGCACCCGATAGCAGGTTCAGAGCAAAGAGGTGTTGAGTTTGCTTCGCCAGACCTTTTTGAAGGTTGCATGTGCATCATAACGCCTTTAAGCAATCACACAAAAGAGATAGAAACAATATCTCAACTATGGCGACTCCTGGGCGCCAAAATAAAATATTTAACACCTGAACAACATGATGAAATACTGGCGTCTGTAAGTCACCTCCCTCATCTGGCTGCATCATGCCTGATAAATGCAATCAAAAAAGAGCATCTCGTTTGTGGCGCTAGTGGACTAAGCGACACCACAAGAATCGCATCCGGCGACCCGGAGTTATGGATGCATATCTTTGACCAAAATCGTGAAAACATCATAAAATCAATAGATCAATTTATTGCGGAACTTGGCGGATTTAGAAACGATCTCTTAAACAAAAATGACGCCAAGATACTCGATCGGTTAAAAAATGCAAAGTTGTCGCGTGATAGCGTATTTCACAACAATTCAACAAACAAATAATTTGTAAATGTACTCACGCATCGAAGTGTTTTTTAAAAATGAATTCCCTGATCCTTTAGGAAATAACCTACGATCAGAAATCGAAACATTTGGTTTTCATGGAGTATCCAACATCAGGGTTCGCCAGGTTTACATCATTTTTGGAAATATAAGCAAAAATGATATGGAAACTATTGCCCAAAAACTTTTGGTAGATACTATTACCCAAGATTATCAGATTTTCGATTCCGAACTTCGTCGTGAGCGCTCAGTCGAACGATTCCGGACTGCGGATTTCAAGTCTCATATCGTTGAAATCAGCCGCAAACCCGGCGTCATGGACCCTATTGAGCAATCAGTATTAAAGGCACTAAGCGATATAGGAATAAGTATAGAAGGCGTTAAAACTGCGCAAAAGTATCTCATCAACGGCGATGTCTCTCCTGAAACAATTCGCATCATAGCAACCAGGTTACTTGCAAACACAAAGATAGAAGATGTTTTTGTTTACCCAGAAACACCCAATTACGACCATGGAAATATCCACTATTCCTTCAAAATAAAGACAATTCCGTTATTAAATGCCGGCAACAAACAACTAGAAGAAATAAGTACACGTGGCCAGCTATCTCTCAATTTACAAGAGATGCAGTCTATTCAGAAATATTATCAGTCCGTCAAGCGGGAACCGACCGACATCGAACTTGAAACCATTGCACAAACATGGTCTGAACACTGCGTTCATAAAACATTCAAAGGCATTATTGATTTCAATGGAATTAAAATCGACAACTTATTAAAAAACACCATTATGAAGGCAACCAGTGAACTCAACAAGACCTGGTGTGTCTCCGTATTTAAAGACAATGCCGGCATTATCTGTTTTGACGATTTTTACAATATTTGTTTCAAGGTAGAAACGCATAACCATCCGTCTGCCATCGAACCTTACGGAGGCGCCAATACCGGTATTGGCGGCGTAATCAGGGATGTCATGGGTACAGGATTAGGCGGGAAACCCATCCTTAACACAGACGTATTCTGTTTTGGGCTGCCAGACACCCCGCAAGATAAAATTCCCAAAGGTGTGTTACATCCGAAAAGAATTTTTAAGGGTGTTGTTGCGGGAGTGCGGGATTATGGCAACCGCATGGGTATCCCCACGGCAAACGGCGCTATCTTTTTTGATGAGCGGTACATCGGCAATCCCATCGTCTTTTGCGGAACTGTGGGCATTATACCAATAGACAAATGTCAAAAAACACCCCATCCTAACGACCTCATTGTCGTTGTTGGCGGCAGGACTGGCCGTGATGGTATTCATGGTGCAACATTCTCCTCAGCAGAGTTACATGAACAATCCGAACAGATCTCCGGAGGCGCCGTCCAGATAGGCAATGCCATAACAGAAAAAGCATTGTTGGATACCCTTTTACAGGCACGAGACAAAGGACTGTACAACTGTATCACTGATTGTGGCGCTGGTGGTCTTTCGTCTGCCATAGGTGAAATGGGTCAAGACCTCGGTGCACTAGTAAATTTAGAAAAGGTACCCCTTAAATACGAAGGACTTTCCTACACAGAAATTTGGATTTCTGAGGCGCAGGAACGCATGGTAATTGCTGTTCCACCTGAAAAAGAACATGATATCCTTAATCTGTTTAAAGCAGAAAATGTTGAAGCAACGGTCATCGGAAGATTCACAAACGACAAAATGCTCCGTTTGTTCTACAATTCCCAGATCGTTGGTGAAATAGAAATGGATTTTCTGCACGACGGCATTCCCAGACTAGAACGAAAAGCCGTATGGCATAAACCCACCTGCGAAGAACCTAATTTAAGCGAAAAAGAAGATTATGGGGCAGACTTAAAAAAGATACTTTCCGCATGGAACGTTTGCAGCAAAGAATGGGTCATACGCCAATACGACCACGAAGTACAGGGCGGAAGCGTCTTAAAACCCCTTCAGGGTATCCATAATGATGGGCCAGGCGATGCCTGTGTTATTACACCAGTACTGGGATCTAAGAAGGGTATTATTGTATCAAATGGCATGAACCCACGATATGGTGACATAGACCCATATCACATGGCAGCATCAGCCATTGACGAGGCGCTGCGGCAAATCATAGCCGTTGGTGGGAGTTTAGAACAGGTCGCACTTTTAGACAACTTTTGCTGGGGCAACACCAATAAACCAGATCGTCTGGGCAGTCTCGTAAGGTCGGCACAGGCCTGTTACGACATCGCCGTTGCATACGGAACTCCATTTATTTCTGGAAAAGATAGTTTGAATAATGAATTTATTACTGACAAAGAGACGATTGTAATACCACCAACCTTACTCATTTCTGCCATTTCGGTAATGGACGATGTGCGAAACGCCGTATCAATGGATATCAAAGAACCTGGCAATCTGGTTTATCTCATCGGTCTTACTCGCCCAGAGCTGGGTGGTTCACATTATTATCATATCCACGGATACAAAGGAAACAACGTCCCAAAGGTTGATGCCGTCTTAGGAAAAAGGATCATGAATACGATTTCCCAGGCAACAAGACAGAGAATCATCAGGTCTTGCCACGATTGTTCAGAAGGCGGTCTGGCAATCGCTGCATCGGAAATGGCATTTGCGGGGGAATATGGCATGACGCTCAATCTTTCTGCGATAGTCACAGAAGGGTCCATCAATAGGAATAACACCCTTCTTTTTTCTGAATCAAACACCCGCTTCATTGTTGAGGTACGACCAGAGCACCAGAAACAGTTTGAAACATTAGTAAAGGACATCCCGTGCGGTTTGTTAGGAAAGATTACACCAGAACCACTACTCAAGATATACGGTTTAAACAACAAACTCGTTGTTAACGAAAACATTTATGATTTGAAAGAGGCGTGGCAATCACCGCTGAAGTGGTAAATAGTTAATTTCTACTTGAAAATATCACCACTCTGTCATTCCATGTCGGACACGGAATCCAGTTCTTATATACGCTGAATCCAGTTTTGTAGGGTGGATTAAGCGTAAGCGAATCCGCCATGTTGCCCGCAAAATACCCGGAAGATCACGAAATTATTTTCTGGGTAAACTCAAAAATACATCGCTAGCGCTTTTTTTGTGAATTTCGTGGGTTTTCAAAGAGGTCGGTGGATTCGGTGCAAAGACGATAAAACAATTTATCACAAGGATGCGCAACCGGTTTAGCCTTAATTAAATTTTATGGTAAATAAAACTACTGTAACATCAAGAAGCAAGACCTCCGTTTCTCCTTTCACTGTGTAACACGATAAAGAATGTTGTCCCTTACTGCAAGAAATTCAATATTTTTGTTTGAGCGAAAAACAGGACCATTCTGTATTATTTCGTCATATTCCTTTCCAATACTATTATCAACAACAAACCACTTCTTTTTGTTGCGAGCCTTGTATGCCACATGTTCTCCATCTGGGCTGAATACTAATTTACCAACTTCATCAAATTCCTGACTTTCTGTGGTATCGACCACAACAACCTGTTTCTCACCTTTCTGAGCAGTGTACGCCACCTTATTTTTACATAGTATAAATATGGGTTCACCTTTAAACAACCCATCATATTCTTTACCATGTTTCCCATCTACAATAATAAAGTTCTTCTGATTTTTCTTTGCATGATATGCATAATGTTTGCTATCTTGGCTAAATACAATAGAATCGGGTCTTATACCATCAAAGTCTCCAATATTTAGTTCTTTTCCATCTAATACAAAGAGATTTTGCGTACCTTTTATGGCAGCATATGCCAAATGTGTCCCATCTGGACTAAAGGATAAGTATTCAACACCATCATATGCCGTTGCAGCCAGACCGTCACAAATAACTACCGCTTTGTCTCCTTTTACTCCCCAATATGCAATACGGTTGCTTTCTGGTGAAAAAGTCAGCACTCCTTTGTTTATCCTGTCAAATTCTAGACAAGCAACACCGTCAGTAACAACAAGAAATTTCCCCGATTTTCCTGCCAGATAAGCATAACGCTCACTATCCGAAGAAAAACAAATTTCTCCAACTCCATCATATCGTGTCCCTTCCTTACCATCGAGAATTACAAACCACTTTTTATCTTTATTAACGCCAATCGCAATATGTTTGCTGTCTGGACTAAAATGCAAACCACCAATACCATCATATTGTCCAGTCTCTTTGCCATCAATAATAGCAGACCATTTTCTCCCGGTTACAGCAGCATACGCTATTCTTTTACTGTTTGGACTGAAAACTATTGAATCACCTGCAACCTCATCATGTGCAGTACCATTTTTCCCATCAAGAACTAAGTGCCATTTGTTGTTCCTCTGTCCCGCAAACGCGACACGAAGGCCATCCGGACTAAAAACAATTTTTCCAATTCCATCGTAACTACCGATTTCTTCATGATCAACAATGACAAACCATTTATTGTTTTTCATTGCCGCAAAGGCGAGATGATAACCGTCGGGAGAAAAAATTATGCTGTCTTTCCCAACGTTATCGTACCTCCCTTTCTCTTCGCCATCTCGTACCAAAACAACTTGTATCTGAGCAGGATTGAAGAGAAGACGATAGTATGTAAAGTATGCGTAATGTAAACCATTAGAGGACACTATTGCCTCTCCAGCGTCATCGTGTATTTTACCAAGCTTTTCTTCTCTTGTATCTAAAGGTTCTTGTATCCCATGAGCATGTAATGTTAGCACCAAGAAAATAAAATTTACAATAATTATTTTAATGCTTGTTTTGAAAAGACATTTATTCGCCATAGTTCTATTCTCCTTCTCGATTTTTGGTAGAAATAAATACGAAACTCTTTTAAACAACATTGACAAGCCCAACCTGTTTTGGGCTCTCTAGACACCTTTTTTTCTGTTATTTAGCTTATGTTTCATAAGTAATTTCTGATACCTATTACTTATGTACTTGGCTATTAATAAAAATGAATAATTACGACCAAATATGGATTTGAATTCATTACTACTTATGGCATCTTCTTCGGTTATTTGTTCTCACACAAAAACCTCAGTTTCATTTATAAACAGATGGTTGCTGAATGACAACAACTACAGCATAGCTGGGGATCAGCTTAGGAGTTAATCATTTTACCTTGGAGAATCATTCTGCCTTTACCAAATTTGTAACGAGCTCTAAATCTTCCGTTACATCTTCGCTAAGTCCAGACGTGAAAGTTATTCTTGATTTCTTGTATGTAATCGTCACTTTCTTTCCGAACAACTCATTGCCACCCCAAGAGACAAATTCTCTATTTCGGATGTAGAAGCAACCGGAATGTTCTCTCAGAGAAATAATAAGAAATGGAGAATAGACATTGAAGCGATCATTAAGTGTCCCTGTAAGACTCATCTGGGAAGCAACGGGTTGTGCCTGTTGTATAGCTTTTCCACCTACCTGTTCTTTTGCAGGCAATCGCTCGCTCTCTGAATTCGGTTTATAGGGTATACTTTCTTTAGAGTCGGTTTCGGTGGAATCAATATCTTGACTATTAGCTAAAGTCCATTCAATTGAGAGGATTCGATAAGAATTTGTTCCGCATTGTTGACATACCAAATCGGCTTCCCTGTTTATTGGTTCATCAGGAACTTTTAGCAAATTTTCGTCTTTGCCTTTTATGAAATCAACTAACTTTAAATCTATAGCTGCTCTCAGCGGCAACCAAAAAACATCTTGATCACGATCCTTAATTTGGACATGTATTACCCGATCCATATCCTTCGTTATATCAGCACCAGATACTACTTCTGAGGTTGTTACTGGTATTTTTATGGTTGTTACGACACCATGTATATTAACCTTACTCTGACTTTCGTGGTTTTGTTTTTCTCCACAACCAAAACACGCTAAGACCATATACAGCGTTGCTATTCCAAAATACAATACTGCACCATAAACTTTTTTTTGTTTTTTCATTGGATTTCTCCTTTGCTGATCATCTGAATATCGCGAGTATCATTCCAATGATAAGAAGAATAATGCCGATAATTACATAGATAAACCCCTTCTGTGGTCGGCGAGCCATCATTCCACCAATGAGCAGAATACCTAGCGAAAACAGCAAATGTCCGACTCGCTCTATAGAGAAGAACATGTACACACTTTGGGTCGCAGTAGTTAAAATACCGATAACAACGAGAATCCAACCAGCAACCGTACGGACTCTCGATAAGACTGATGATTTACCACTCACAATACCCTCCTTTTTTTCTGTCTATGGACTTGTATTCTCGGACAATCCGACTATATACGACTGCAAAATCCTCATTTGGCACAGTCTGTACACTCAACCTACCCGGCTTTGAAGAAACAGTTGTTTAAGATTTAAGCGTGACCCTAATCTCCCCTTACTTATCTCTCCCCGAGGCTTGACGAAGATCCTTAAGAAGTCTATAACGAACCTGGAGGCCCAAATCCTGCGCCTTATGCACATCCTCCCATGCCTTATCGTACTCTTTCTTCAAATAATAAGCCATTGCCCGAATGTGGTATGCCTCAGCATATCTAGGGTTTATCTCTATTGCATGGCTGAAGTCTTCGATTGCACGGTCATAGTCATGCGAGCCTTTATTTATATAGACAGTCCCACGATTACAGTATGCCGCTGCAAACCTCGGGTTTATCTCAATCGCACGGTTGAGGTCCTCAATGGCTCGTTCATAAAAGCCTTTCCCTGTAAAATAGGCATACCCCCGTAAGTTGTATGCCTCATCATATCTAGGGTTTATCTCTATTGCATGGCTGAAGTTCTCGATAGCACAATCATAACTATCCGAGCGTCCGCCTTGAAGACAGATACACCCCCGATGGTAGTATGCCTCAGCACCGGTTTGTTTAGCTACCCAAGGAAAAACAAATTGTTCAGCCGCTACGTCGCACCGCATAAGGAAAAACAAAACAAAAAACGGAAAAATTGGAAAGAAAAAGAACCTTAACCATCTCATTCTCATTTTTTACCTCCCTCCTTTTTCTCTCTCCCATAAGGGAGAAGAACATACACATAAGTTGTGCTAAAAATAGAACAAGCACCAGCTAACCAGCCACCCACAAGGAAAGCGAGAATGGTGTAGCCGGAATAGCCTGCAAAATCTTGTTTTTTAAGAGTTTATTTCCATGAAATTTTGTCAGCTCGTACCGGAGTTCATGCAGAAACTCTTTTTGCGAAGATTCATACGCAAAGAATATTACTTTAGCAATATCAATCTAAAAAAATTAGCAGGCTAGGTTGAGGAACGAAACCCAACACTTTTGAACTCTTCCTTTGACCAAAGTCACCGCCGAAAACGATGCTCAATCCCCTCTAATCCAACGGTAAAATAATTTGTTGAGGAAAACCCCCACACCGACAACTTATCCTATTATGTTTAGAAGTCCAATACCATTGCAACTCTTCCTTGTTCATCAAAAAAGATGTATAAATAAGATGGACTGTTCTTATGTTCAGAAGCCATTTTGTATACCCACCTCTTCTTGTCATACCATTTTGGATCCTCGGCTCTATAACACATACAAGAAAAGTTATAGTAAGCCTTCGCCCCCTCAGGATAACCAAGTTTTTCTATAACGGTTTCTTTAGAATTACCACTCAACTCGTCCAAATAAACTTTTTCTCTGTGACCGTAGATTGATGTGATTTGAACATACCGTACATCTTTTTGTGGGGCTATGTCCAATTTACTAGTATTTGAAGTTGAAGTATCCTTGCTGTGTTTAACCGCACAACCAGAAAGCGAAACAACCAAGAATGTCAGTCCAAAGAAAAAACATTTGTGCGGTACGTTCATGTAGTATGTCTCCTATCGTGGATTAATTAAAAACGTGAATCTATAGGCAAAGCAAAACCGCAATTTTAAAAACTCCTTTAGTTTCCGTTCATTTATTTTTTTCCTTTTGTCTTGAAAAGCTCACGAATCTCATCTGTTGACATCCCAGATCGTAAAATTGTAGCTGAGAGCTTATCCTTGTCAGCTAAATCTTTTTCCCCGATCTTTTTGTACAGTAATGACCTCGCAATATAATACACGGCAAACACCTCACACTTGAAATTGCGTTTCTCTTCGGTAGATACCAATCTATTTAGATAATCGTCACCCTGTTTTATCGCAGCAGTATAATCATCTATTGCTTCTGTTTTTCTGTTTAACTCTGCATAAGCGAAGCCTCTTAAAGACCGGACAGTGCCATCCGCAAAGGGCTGAGTTTTTGGCTTTTTACCAAACATCAATTCCAATGACTTGGATAAGTTCAAAACAACCATATCATACTCTTTATTTTCAAAAGACTTTTTTGCGTCTTCATATAATCTGTTGGCCTCTAATTCAGTCTTACTACTACAAGAGCAAAAGAGCGAGACACCAAACAAAACAACCATTATAGTTACAATGCTTCTCACACTAGCCTCCTTTCAAGGCAACAACTAAAATTAACGATAACATACTATTATACGCCATTCGACTGAACGAGTTTTCGTAACAACTATTTCAATTTGATGCTTTTGACAATCCGTTCAAATACTGTTTTATATTTTTTGATAGTTTTTTTATTACCACTTCCTGACATAACACATGCTCGCCCATACTTCAGCAAGGCAAAAGCATAATGATCCGTGAACCCTTCTTCTATTTGGCATTGGTAGTGTATATAAGGTATTTCCGCCTCCAGCAACACAATGGTACCTTCTTCTACTAATTTAAACATTGGAAACTGGTTTTTCATCGCCAACATATTACGTTTCATAAATTCAGCAGGCGTAACATAAGCAGGAATATCGACTACTATAATAGAAATACAAACATCATCCTCATTGCTCTCAGCAAGAATAGCATACCTATCTACGTTCTCCCAGAATGCCCAAGTTGAGGGCAAAATCATAGAAAAGCTATATTTATTATTTTGGTAAGTTTTGTAATCGACTTGCATATTTGAAGTTTGCTCATCTTCATCACAATAGCTACTTAAAAGATTCATTTCGGTGAACATTAAAATAACCACCGTACAAATAATGCAGCGAAACAAGAACCATGTCATGACAACCTCTCTTTTTATTCGTAGAGTATCTTGCAAGGCTTTAAATGCCTTGTACATAGCCGTATTCCAGCTATTTTATTCCTTAAATTACTCCTTACATCAGGTATAATACCACCTCGTATATTTTCCACGAAACTTTAAGGAGACCCTATACATGCTCTTTGTCAGAAATGCGCAAGCACAATTTACGAGGAACACAAAGAGGTAAATCTTATTGTTGACAAAAGCCTTCTAATAGGAGACCCCTTTATTTTTTGATCTATTACCCTGACCTATACTCTTGCTCTATCCACTCCCTCGCCTGGACTTCGTTCGTAAACATACGAACTTGGTCTTGAATCATACAAGCGCCAAAGACTACCCTTATATCTTCTGCATGTGGATGAGGATGAAGCGGATCAACGAAGAAAATTACAAAGTCGCAACGTCCGGCAAGGATTTCTATAGCAATTTGAATGTCCCCACCTTTTGGCCCTGACTGGCAACGGGTAATACACAGCTTCCCACATGTTGCTTCTGTTACATCACGTCCGGTAGTTCCAGTCGCCAGTATCCTGCTAAATTTGGACAATTCCCTCTGATATTCAACTGCAAAGTCAATCATTCTGGTTTTCATATCGTCATGCGCAATCAACGCGATAGTATTCGGCTTTTTTTGTGCCAATTTGTAGTTAAGATTTAAATACTCATACTCACCTTCTTTATAAGATTCTGGCCTTAGCGCATCTCCATCTGGAAATTTTAAAACCAGGGGTACTGGCTCTTGGTTCCATCTTATGTCTCTTGGCGCTTCACTGCCGAACCATGACATCACCGAACCACTATTCATTAAACGTTTTACCTTCCAAACGTCACACAAACGCATAAGTGCAAGATTTTCCTGATTCAACCAATGCGGTTCTGCCGGATCCAAAAATGGCCAAATGACTCTGCACTGCCGGTTCACAACAAAATTCGCTAGCGTAGTAACACCACCTTCACGGCGGCTCGGGATACGGGTGCTGTTTTTAAGAAGAAATTCTACAACTTCCTTCTTAACTGGATTAATACCCTTGTCCTTATCACTTCCAAGAACGACCCGGTTAAAAGTACCACCTGTGAATATAAAGTGAAAATTTTTTAGTCTTTCTTTATTCATTTCGTATAGGTTTTCGATGGTTCTAGCCAGCTGATTGTTTTTTGTGATACTATCATAGCTTGCAAAGACACCAATTAGCGTTTTATCCTCTTGTTTATTGATGGAGCGTTTTTTTCTTTGCTGAACAGACATCATAAATATCCTTCTTTAGATATAGTTTGTTTTTCTATCGTTTTTTTTGCCTTTTCAAACCCAAACAAAAAACGCCTTTCCTGGATTTCTCCAGAAAAGGCGTTTTATGAACTATTAAAAATGTAAAACTAAAAGTATAGTTAGGTATATTTGGCTTGGCTTGGCTTGGCTTGCAAGAGGTGTACCATTAATTTACCCCCACAATTTATTTGAAATATCTAAAGTTGCATTACTTTTTACCAAAAGCAAATATCCCTGTCAAGTCTTTTTTGTTATGCATACATCAAACGGCCCTTGGGCGCTGGTATTTGAATACCATCTTCTTTTGCTGTTTTTAACCAAAGCTCCACAGCTTTTTCTGCATTTCCAAGCGCTTCTTTTTTTGACTTACCATGCGCCATGCACCCTGGTAGCTCTGGTACGTCAACAACATAAATATTGTCTGTCTTGTCCCAGTAAATAATCATTTCATATTGTGATTCACTCATCGTTTTTCCCTATATCAAATTTATACGTTGTTAATATTTTCCTTATTTGCCTCACCTGATATCCTTTTGCCTTTGAACCTTCCGATTGCAAGTTGATCCGCTCAACTATTCCATCTTTTGTAAATATCCTATGACTTCCTTCCTGTCTCATTTTAAATCCGAGTGAAAGCAAAAGATTTGCAAGTTCATTGAATGAAATGTTGTAATCTGATTGACCTGATAAAATTCTTCTTAATAATTTTCCCCTTTTGCCCATTAATTAATACTGGTACATCCAATATCTAAACAAAAAATGTCCTATTAGACAAACTTATCTTTGTTAATCCTTTGATGATTGTGAGGTATTGTAGTAAAGTATATTTGTATAGTCAACGTAAAAAGGTCTAACCAATGAATGACAATGACAAACGCAATGCCATAATATCGACCATTTCCCATAGAGAATCTCGTCTTGCAGAACTCGACAAAGAGCGACACAAAATCCTCGCCGAATTGAAATACCTTAAAGCCGAACTTTTAATACTTACCAATTCTTCCCTCGATAGTACTAAAGACACACCTATTTCTTCTGATGGGATTATCTCTAAAATATCAAGTCCTGAGGAAAAGATTGCCTTATTTGAGAGTCTCTTTCGGGGGCGAGTTGATGTCTATCCCCGTTTATGGGTAAGCAGAAAGACCAGTAAAAAAGGGTTTAGCCCTGTCTGTAACAATGAGTGGATAAATGGAATATGTAAAAAACCTAAGGTAAAATGCAGCGAGTGCTCTCACCGGTCTTTTGCTCCTGTAACAGAAAGCATCATCAGGGGACATCTTGAAGGCAAACATACCATAGGCATTTACCCGTTACTTACCGATGAGACCTGCTGTTTTCTTGCTATAGATTTTGATAAGGAGTCGTGGACTGATGACGTTACCGCTTTCATGGAAACATGTAGAAATCTAAAAATTCCAGCAGCGCTCGAAAGGTCACGTTCGGGTAAAGGCGCACATGTCTGGATATTCTTTTCTACACCTGTATTAGCTTCAAAAGCGAGAAAACTTGGCAGTTATCTTCTGACAGAAACCATGTCGCGCCATCACAAATTAGGGATGGATTCTTATGACCGGCTCTTTCCTAACCAGGATACTATGCCAAAGGGAGGCTTTGGTAATCTGATAGCGCTTCCCCTCCAAAAGGAGGCTTGTAAACAAGGTAACACCCTTTTCCTTGACCAAAATCTTCAACCACATAGAGACCAGTGGGCTTTTCTTTCCAGCATTTCAAGAATGCCGCCGCCAGAGGTAGATGCAATCGTTAATGTAGCGGAGCGGAATGGAATGGACAAGTTATCGGTGTAGGTATTAGTTCAACCGATGAAAACGATGAACCATGGATAAAAACGACACCTCGAAAACAGCCAGAAAAAGCCATTAACTTCCCTTTACCGGAAAGAATCAAGGTTGTCATGTCTAATTTGATATACGTTGAAAAGGAGGGGCTTCCATCACAGCTACTTAACCAGATAAAACGAATTGCGGCTTTTCAGAACCCAGAATTCTATAAAAAACAACGTATGAGGCTCTCCACAGCACTGACACCAAGGGTAATCTGCTGTGCCAAAGATTTCCCAAAACACATAGCATTACCGAGAGGATGTTTGAATGAAGTTAAGGAACTCCTTAAAATACATGGAGTAAATATTGATGTTAAAGACGAACGTTTTGAAGGAACAAAAATAGATGTATCTTTTCATGGACAACTAACACCATTGCAGCAAGAGGCATCGAATATTCTTCTCGAACACGAAACAGGAATCTTCGTAGCCCCACCGGGAATTGGCAAAACTGTTGTTGGAACTTATCTGATCTCAGCAAGAAGGAAAAACACCCTTGTTCTTGTACACCGCAGACAACTCCTTGAACAATGGCGTGTCCTATTGGCAAGCCTTCTAGCCATTGACTTAAGAGAAATAGGCATGATTGGCGGTGGAAGGGATAAACAAACCGGGTACATTGATGTTGCCATGTTTCAGAGCCTAATTCAAAAAGGCGATGTAAAGGATATAGTCGAAGACTATGGACATGTTATTGTGGACGAATGCCACCACGTATCAGCCTTCACCTTCGAGCAGGTTTTAAGGAAAGCCAGAGCACGATTTATACTTGGGCTCACAGCAACTCCCTATCGTAGAGATGGCCATCAACCTATAATCCTCATGCAGTGTGGTCCCGTAAGGTACAAAGTAAGCCATACGGTTATCGGAGAAAAAGAACCAGGTGAGCCAGGAGTATTTTCTCCGGATCAAAAAAAGGCTTTATCACAGGCTTGAACAGTTTGTAGCAACA
>JANLHY010000090.1 GCA_024653795.1 Candidatus Brocadiaceae bacterium
ATCAATCATATACAGGCCGCTCCTACGGAGCTAATCGTATCTTAACGATTAATTGCTACAAACAGTACGCCCTTAACAGGGCTTAATTTTTCAAAACACTAAATTGATACGTTTTTAATAAGTTTTTGTTCATTAAAGACTGCTAAATCCGAAGCACGAAATCCGAAATCCGAAACAATTTCAAAATTGCAAATTCAAATGTTCCAAACCTCGCTTTTAATTTCTTTCATTTGATATTAGAATTTGTTTCGGATTTCGATATTCGGATTTAGGACTTTACTGGTTTTGCTGTTTAGATATTCTATTTGGGTTGCGGCTATGTTGCGCTATGGTATTGAGTTTGATGCTTTGTAATGCCACCAGAATACCGATCAGAAAAATCCCCACGCCCAGAGAGAACATCAATTCCCTGACTGAAATAAAGGTCGTTAATTTGCCGATGAGCAGTACAGGCGTCACCGTAGCGGCATTCACAAAGATGTCCTTGCAGGCAAAGGTCCTTCCCCTTAATTCGTCCGGGACGATCTTTTGGATATCTGCATTGATAGGCGCCAGGAATGCGCCTCCGGCAATCCCAATAAAGAATATGATACCTGAAGCTGCCATATACGACTGTACCAGAGCGAAGGCCATAATTCCCAATGCCATAATCCATATACTGCCCGTATAAAGGATATTCCTTTTCACCCAATCGCCGTACTTACCCACCATAACAGCTCCGGCCAAGAGACCGCCGCCGAGCAATGTGAAAATCAGCCCCAGAGGAGTTAGAGAAGTAAAACCCCAAATTTTACCGGCGAAATCGGAGATTACCACATAAAAGCTGATACCTACAAGCCAGAAGATTGCGCCAAAGGAAATGAGTATCATTAACCTCGCGTCGTGGTAAATGTATTTCATACCCTCTTTAATATCAGATAAAACTACGGTGATACCTTTGATTTCAGGGCGTTCCTTTTCCTTTACGGTTAGCTTCCATATAGTGCCAGCAGAAAAAAGATAGGTAAAGGCGTCAAAATACATGGATGGTTTGAACCCTATCGAATCAAACACAACACAGCCAATGGCTGTGCCAGCCAAAACACTCAGCAATGCCGAAGAGGAGATGAGAGAATTACCGGCCAGGAGATGACGGTCTTCAACAATATTGGGTATAATTGAAAACTTTGCAGGAGAAAAGAGGCAGGTGAAGATACCTATGACGAAGATTATGGGATAGGCGGGTGTAATGTAGGTGGAATCACGGATAATCCATGGGATAGCACATACCAAAAGAACGCGCGCCAAGTCGGAGCCTATCAGTATACTCTTTCGTGACCAACGATCTGAAAGCACGCCTGAAAAGAGGCCAAACAGAAAAAAGGGGAGTACGCTCCAGAAGGTGATTTTAGATAACTCTTCACCGACGTTTCCCCCTTTTTTCATGATTAATCCCAGCAGCGCCATTTGATGGAGCCTATCGCCCAGGGCAGATACAATCTGTCCGATCCAGAGTTTTAAAAAGTTATGATTTCTGAGGACTTCGGTTATCCTGACCGTACGTTCCATGGTTTCTTTCTCAAAAGGAATTAAAAATATCACCCTCCCTTAATCCCTCCCATCGTTCGACTGAGCTCACGACGAAGTCAAGGGAGGGAAAGTCACCTCACCCCTTGTGGGAGAGGGTCTGGGTGAGGGGGAGTTTCGTGTAAAACTATAATATTCATTGTCTTTTGTATGGAATTACACTTAGAGTAACAGTAAAGGATAAGAATGACAAGTGTATTCATGTCACTCTGGGCTAAAGCATTTGCAACTGGGTTTTTTATGCTTCTAAAGTATGAAAGTTGAAGCGAAATTTTCTTGCTAGATAAGCATGCTTTTGATACTATGAAAAACCTTTTATATGTATTTCGCTTATAAAAAGTTATGCTGTTCAATATATCTTTAGTATCTTTAAAATATAATATGCAAAAGGAGTAGTTTTGATGTTGCCTAAGTATGTCTATTTTTTTGGTAATGGTGCTGCCGATGGTAAAGCAGAAATGAAACATCTCCTGGGCGGTAAAGGAGCAAATCTTGCAGAAATGACCAATCTGGGTATTCCCGTTCCTCCAGGATATACGATAACAACAGAGGTTTGCGATGCATATTATAAGAATAATAAACAGTACCCTAAAGGTCTTGCCGAAGAGATAGAACAGAATCTTTCCCGTTTGGAGAAACTTATGGGGGAGAAACTGGGTGACCCAAACAATCCTTTACTGGTTTCTGTTCGAAGTGGCGCCGCAGCATCCATGCCTGGTATGATGGATACAGTTTTAAACCTTGGATTAACTCCTGATGTCGTTAATGGGCTTATTAAAAAAACAGGCAATGAACGTTTTGTGTGGGATGCTTACCGGCGGTTTATCACCATGTTTGGCGACGTTGTTATGGATGTGGAACGACACTATTTTGAAGAGATTCTTGATAAATACAAAAAGAAGGCACGGGTAAAAAATGATACAGAACTGACGACTGACCAATTGAAAAAAATTGTGGAAGAGTTTAAGGCTATTTATAAAAAAGAAACCCGAGAAAACTTTCCAAACGATCCAAAAGTACAGCTCCAGAAGGCAATAGATGCCGTATTTTCCTCCTGGAATAACCCGCGCGCCGTAAAGTATCGGCAACTCTATGAAATAAAAGGGCTTCTTGGAACGGCGGTAAATGTCCAGGCCATGGTCTTCGGAAACATGGGAAATCACTCCGCTACCGGTGTATGTTTTACAAGGAATCCTTCGACGGGCGAGAACAAATTTTACGGCGAATTCCTTATTAATGCCCAGGGTGAGGACGTCGTTGCCGGTATCCGTACTCCCGAACCGATTGTAAATCTGGAGAGGGAAATGCCCGATGTCTATGCGCTGCTTGTCAAATATAAAAATACGCTGGAGAAACATTTCAGAGATGTACAGGATATCGAATTCACAATTCAGGAAAACCGGTTGTTCATGCTGCAAACCAGAAACGGGAAACGCACCACCCAGGCGGCTGTAAAGATTGCGGTGGATATGGTTAAAGAAAGATTGATTGACAAAAAGACTGCGATTTCCCGTATTAATCCCAATGAACTTGACCAGCTGTTACATCCAACTTTTGACTCTAAGGCGAAGAAGGATATTATCGCCGTGGGGCTTCCAGCCTCACCGGGCGCGGCTACGGGAAAGGTGGTTTTCAACGCTGAAGATGCAGAAAAGTTAGCAGAAAAGAAAGAAAAGGTAATTCTGGTGAGAAAGGAAACCTCACCTGAAGATATTGGCGGGATGCACGTATCCAAGGGTATCTTGACAACTCGTGGTGGTATGACTTCTCACGCTGCTGTGGTAGCAAGGGGAATGGGTAAATGCTGTGTCGCAGGGTGTGGAGCGCTCAATGTGGATTACAAAAGTCAAACCTTTAAGGTGGGCAGCAAAGTAGTAAAAAAGGGAGATTATATCTCAATAGATGGCAGTACCGGTGAAGTAATGTTAGGTCAGGTTTCTACTATTGAACCAAGACTCAGCGGAGACTTTGCCGTGCTTATGGAATGGGCTGACGAAATTCGCAAGCTTAAAGTAAGGACGAATGCCGATACCCCGGCGGATGCAAAAAAGGCACGAGAATTAGGCGCAGAGGGTATCGGACTTTGCAGGACGGAACACATGTTCTTTGGAGAACACAGGATTGACTCAGTCCGCCAGATGATCCTTTCCGCCCCGGACGTAAAAAACTTGAAAGCCAAGATTGCGGGTATTGAGAAAGAACTTGCAAAGGCAACAAATAACAAAACGAATGCCATTAAAAAGGAACTCGCGCAGGCTAAGAAAGAACTTAAAGAGCCTCTGAGTCTGTACATTTCTGCTCTTAAGAAATTACTCCCCATGCAGCGTCGTGATTTTGAGCAGATATTTACGACCATGGATGGGCTCCCCGTTACGATACGACTTCTCGATCCCCCTCTTCATGAATTTTTGCCGCAGGAAGAATACAACCAGAAAGAAATGGCAAAACAAATGAAGATCAGCCTTAAAGAGGTGCAGGACAAGGTGTCGGCGCTTCACGAATTGAACCCAATGTTAGGACATCGTGGATGCCGGCTTGGTGTTACGTATCCTGAAATCTACGATATGCAGGTACAGGCAATCATTGAGGCTGCCTGCAACGTGAAGAAAAAGGGCGTTACGGTATATCCCGAAATCATGTTGCCCATTATTAGCACCGAGCAGGAATTTGGTTTATTGAAAGACGACGTCCACAGAATTGCAAAAGAAGTAATGCAGAAAAAGGGTATGAAGATTGAATACATGGTGGGTACCATGATCGAACTGCCCCGGGCGGCACTTATCGCCGACAAGATTGCAAAACACGCCGAGTTCTTTTCCTTCGGGACCAATGACCTCACCCAGATGACCTTTGGCTTTAGCCGTGATGATGTGGGTTCCTTTGTGCCTGAATATATCGAGAAAGGCATTCTCGAAAAGGATCCATTCCAGATATTGGATCAGGAAGGCGTTGGACAACTGGTGGAAATTGGGATCAAGAGGGGGCGAAGCACTCGTCCTGAGCTAAAAGTAGGTATCTGCGGTGAACACGGTGGAAATCCGCAAACCGTCGCCTTCTGCCATAAGGTCGGTATGAACTACGTGAGTTGCTCCCCCTTTAGGGTGCCCATTGCCCGTCTCGCAGCCGCACAGGCTACTCTGCAGCAGCCCGTATCGCAGGCAACGGTTTAAACTGAAAATATCGTAATAGTTCAGCTATCTTAGACAGGATGAACAGGATTAACATGATAAAAGCTACCTTATTTCATCCTGATTATCCTGTTAATCCTGTCAAAATTATATAATTTCCTATGCAACAAGGTAATTAACCAGTTGTGGTTTCCTGAGAAATCTGCTCCTGATTACGGGGTTTGGGAGTCCAATGCCAATATGCTTACCAATAATGCGCCACCCTATGATCCGGCATTAGGTTCATATCAACTAAGGGGATTGTTGTGCCGAGTTGAGAAAGAAGTTAAGTAACGTCGGACGGTCGTCCGCCTCTACAAGTAAGATTAGACACACCCTTGATTATTTTGAATTGTTTTTACTTATGCCTTGCCTAAGGTCTTTTTCCCTGGTTTCCATTCAACCGGGCACAGTTCTCCAGTCTGTAATGCCCGTAATACCCGAAGTATTTCTTCAATGCTTCGACCGATACCTAGATCATGAACTAATTGGTATCTTAATTTTCCTTCTGGATCAATAATAAATGTACCCCTTAATGCAATACCCTTGTCTTCGAGCAATACACCGTATTTTCTGGAAACCTCTTTGGTAATATCGCTGAGCAATGGATAGTTAAGGTTTCCAAGTTCTTTTAGCCATGCATTATGTGAAAAAACACTGTCGATACTCACCCCCAATACTTGTGCACTCAGTGCCTTAAACTCGCTATCCCGCTTTGAAAATTCAGTAATTTCTGTAGGGCATATAAAGGTAAAATCAAGAGGATAGAAGAAAAGCACAACCCACTTCCCTTTATATTCGTCCAAACATACATCTTTAAATTTGTCTCCTACGACACCCTGTAGCGTAAACTCAGGCGCATTTTGTCCAACTTTTATACTCATACGAAACCTCCTTTTTAGTTAAATAGTAATCATTGTTAAATAATCATTAATGCTTATTATAAAAATAATACAAACGATGTCAAGATATTTTTTTGGTAACTTCTCAATAAGTTGAGGTAAACATCCCCCTTACCCCCTTTATTAATGGGGAATAAGGTAGAAATTATTATAAAAACCTCAACTTATTGAGAAGTTACTTTTTTTGTTAGTTTTTGATTTTATTTTTTTATAACAAAGAAGGTTAACGCCATTACCTGAAATACTAAAGCAAGTAAAAGATAAGCGTGGACATCGCTGCTGCGATGAAGGTAAGCAAAAACGAGTGTGCCAAAAACGAAGCATTGAATAACGGAGGCAAGAATAATTAGCCACGATGCAGGTTCGTAAGTCAGCGTTCGGTTAATGTTCTTTACTTCGTTTAACAATGATTCCATGAGAAAATCTTTTTCCTCATAACCCTTTTCTTTTTTAATTCTAAGGGTAAGGCATTCCCGGCAAAGTAGTTTTCCGTCTTCTTGATAAACGGCATGTCCGGAGTCGATGTCTTTTCTTGAAAGGCTTCTTTTACAATTGGCGCATAGTTTGATTTCTAGCATAATTATTATGATGTTTTATAAATTGTTTTTTTGTGAACACAAATAGTTGTGATATTGTACCAAATCTATATGTCGTGTAAATCTTTATTTAAGGCCGTATCGATCCAGTTTTCTATAAAGGGTGCGCTCGCCGATACCAAGCATCTTTGCCGCTTCTTCCCTATTTCCGCCCACCGTGGCTAAGGTGCTTTTGATGAGTTCCCTTTCGGCTTCTTCAATGGTAATTCCAGCTGCCAGACTGGGTGTTGTGGATATTTCGCTGCTGCTGCGCTGTAATATATGATCCGGTATGTCTTCTCTGTCTATGGTGTCTTTCCTGCTTACCACAACCATACTTTCGATACAATTTTTTAATTCCCGCACGTTTCCAGGCCAGGGATATTTATACAGAATCTTTCTTGCCTCAGGAGAGATAATCGAGACTTTTTTATTGTGTGTCTGTGAAAATTCACGGAGAAATGCATCAATAAACAATGGAATGTCTTCGAGTCTCTCTCTGAGCGGAGGGAGTTTGATAGAAACGACGTTCAGCCTAAAGTACAGGTCTTCTCTAAATTTTCCCTCCTTTATAAGTTTCTCAAGATCCTGATTTGTCGCGGC
>JANLHY010000091.1 GCA_024653795.1 Candidatus Brocadiaceae bacterium
GCTATGGATTTTTGCCAATCGAAATAAAGGCCATAATAGCGTGGATTATGGCAATCTGCGCATTTTTCCGCATACTGATGCGGCAACTGTTTGGCGGTGTCAGTCGTATGGCAATCTACACAGGTCACACGTTCGGCATGGGGATCTGCATCTGCATTACCATCGGGTAACTTACCATTCATAAAATCAACGATATCCGTATGGCACGTATCGCATTGCTGAGGCAAAGGGCTGTACCGGATAATCTTGTCCTTATCAGGCAAATGGCATAAGTTGCATGAAATATATGCATGCAAATTATCCAGCTTGCTTGATGAGTGTTGGTTGTGGTCAAATAACAAATTCCTGCCTTTCCAGCCGTGCTCATTATGGCAAATTTCACAGGTATGATTCATTTGGCCTTTATGTATGTCGTCATGGCAATCTATGCATTTACTGCCAATATTGATAAGTTTTACCTGTGATACTACTTTTCCCTCATAAGTGGTTAAATGGCATTTTTCACAAGAAATTGCAATATGCTTGCCTTCTAGTTTATATTTACTGTTATGGTTATGGTCAAAAATTAACTGTTTTCGAGTCCATCCGTCCATAGTATGGCAGGATAAACAATCATAATTATCTTTTGAATCTGGATGAGGATTTCGATGACATTCCGTGCAAGTTTCAAACGGCAATCCTATAAATCTAGTCCTGGTGGGTTCGTTATTTTTATTTTGTTGTTTATGGCATGACCTGCATTCCAAATCACGATGTTTGCCTTCCAAAGAAAATCTTGCATTCTCATGATTAAAGTCTTTTATGTTTAACGAGGTGATATCTGCCTGCAAACCTTTATGTTCAGTATGGCAAGTCCGGCATTGGCCCGTTAATGCACCATGATATCCCTGGTTATTGTTGATTACGGCAAGAATCTCCTGATGGCATTTAAGGCATTTGGAGGCTGGCGGTGAATTAAGATAGTTATGACACGAGGTGCATTGCTTTGCATCCGGCGCTTCTGCATGAGCGGAAGTCAGCATACCCGGCAACAATGCCTCTCTCGCACCATTATTTACAATTTTTATTATTTTTAATTTTACACGATCAAAACCCGCATACCATGTTACGCTGACTAAAACAGCAAGAGGTACCAGTATTGCAAGCATGACCGCTGGTAACGATACCTGGTTTGTATGGGATACGGGATATTCACCTTTCTGCCAAAGGGCATGATGTTCTCTTGCATAATCAAGAGGCACGTACCCTGTTACTATTCCTTTTATAGCTTTACGCGTGGGAGGATTTATTATCGACAAGAACAAATGTATGGCTAAAAACAATACCGATGGAGCAAAACAAATCGCATGCACTACCCATGGTGCAAGCGCTCCAGGCACAAATATCATGATAAGGCCGGTGCTTGCGTATACGAGCAACAACAAATAAATAACCAACAGATGTAATTTTTGACCTGGATTGAACCTCCCTGAAGGAGGCAATTTTACCCTGGAATCAAAGGTGTGGCTTAGCATCCTGATCAACCATAGAATATCGCTGTAAAGCCACTTGAACGCTTCAAGGAACGTTTCCCACAAAGGCCTGAAATTTTTCGAAAAAATGCTGATTACAATAATCTGGACGATAAAAGCAATTAATACAAACCCGATTACGCGATGGATAGTTGCCGGTACGGCCAAATCAACTATCTCAACTTCAAACAATCGCTGCAAAAGAATCATGCCACCACTGACAAACAAAATTAGATAGAGAACTAACTGAATGGTATGATAAACAATTTCAACGGTTGTGAATCTGCGAACTGAAAATATTTTCAAATTATCGGAACCTCTGTTTGATACAAGTCTTCTCGTTTGTCGCTATTCACACGGCTTCGTGATATTACACATCGAACAGCCTTTACTGTGTTCGACAAGGAAAATGTCCAGTTTGCAGAACCTTTTGGCGGAATTGCGGTATGGAGCGCCTTTATTAATTCAAATCTTTTTATTCGAATAATTTCATTATTGGTTTGTACGGCTAATATATCAACCGTTACAATCCGAATCCCAAAATCCCCAGTCGGCAACGCATGGGGGATGTTGTTTTCCAGTACCAATTTAAAAAGTTCCCCTTCCCTATTTACGGTGACATGAAAGGGGGCAATGTCCGGCAATTCCATGTAAATACCAAAGGTATGTTTTTTTTGTACAGATTCATCTTCCATAGCCACAATCATTTTAGAGATAAATTTTTTCGATTGAGTCATCTTTCGTTTTACAGGAGGCATATGGCATTCCTGGCAGGTGTGTTTATTTTCCGCCTTTACGTCCGACCATTCTTTAAAAGTGCCTTCGTGGCAACGGCCACAAAATTGGCTGTTTCGATATCGATCATCATCAACATTCACTGGGTGAGGTGCAAGCATTCCAGTTGGCTTAACCGGCCCAACCATCTTGCTTTCCTCGAGATGACAAGAGGTACAAGTTACCCCCTCCTCACGAAAAATATTACGACTTTCAAATTGAGTAGCTGAAAACGTTGGTTCGGGCGCATGGCATCCCAAACAATCGGTAAACGAGTAATTATGAGTAGCCATACGGAACGTGTTGCTGGTAAAAGCCTTGGCATGTGGAGAGTTAACCCATTCATTATAAATATCAATATGACAATCTTCACAAAAAGAAGCTTTCGGATAGGTCATATCAATATGCGTTAAATGGCCAAAACCTTTACATCCGGAAATTTCGCTAATCATGAATAGGATGATGAACAGTGACCACGTAAAATTCTTATATCTTGTTTTTAAGTGTTTGTGCCTCATACTCAAGTTTTCATTGGAAATATTTTCTAGATTAATTTATCGGGTTAAGCACATCATGTTGCGCAACTCTTTCAAAGTGGCAACAGCTACCTCCGTTTAGTTGCATCACACCTTTTTGGGCTAGTCAGAGAGCCGTTTTACTCACACGGGCAGGCATATACTTACACACAAAAACATGATTTTGAAATTCCTGAACGTTTAATACTGCGCAAAAAAAGAACCATAGGTACAAATTTTGATTATTTATTATTAAAATTCATCGTAATATTTACCAGGTATACTGTTAAGTAGAAAATGGCAAGTCGAAGAGAAAAATCTCAAAATGAAAAAAGCCTTCTTCTATTGTAATTATTACAGGTAGGTTTGTAAATTTTACATAGATCGTCGTAATAGAAAATGGAAGATTTTGTGAAGAAATTGATCAAGTATATAAAAGGGCAAGAAGAGATAGAAGAAATTCCAAGACATCAGAGATTCGTTGGAAGACCTTGTCTAGAAACATTATTCAAT
>JANLHY010000094.1 GCA_024653795.1 Candidatus Brocadiaceae bacterium
TAAGGCAAATTCTCAATACAAATGTTTCTTAACCGTTCAGCTATGTCATTAAGGCTATCAATGGTATTCCTGAAGCTCTGGACAGGATTCCGTCCAGTAACGGAAGGCACAGAAAAGCCCCCTTGCCTCTGGTCGCCTGCAAAGCATGTCCGATTGAGATAAAACCACTGTGCAGAACGCTCTATATCGTCAACGGGAATATTTCCCTGTTTCCAGTTCTTTCGTACCTCTTGCCAGAGTTTTCTTGAATACAACGTGTTATCAAGTGTTTGTATCAATTTTGACCTTTTTCAAATAATAGTTCATCGAATAATCGTTCTTGCTCTCTGGTGAATTCCCCCCATTCTTTTTCAGACTGCTCTTTTGATTTCTTATCTATATTCATTTGTTTTTATAGGCTCAACGTGATTCCTGTTTATAAATTCTTGAATATCATCCATCGAAAACCTTGTCAACTTACCCAATTTTTAAATCTGTCATAAATTCCTTTCAAATAAAATTGTGAAACTAATTATCGCTATACGGTGATTTATACCGTTTTAAAATTTCATCGGAAGCCCCAAGCTCCCTTAAGGTGTCATGAATACTTTGACCACGATTCCACCAGTGAAACCGCCTATCAGAATCAAAAGGAATAACCAAACTGCCGAAATCGGTTATATACGGCTCAATAGGTTTAATCCTGCCGTCAGATACTAACTTTACGGCTTTCCCTTCTGGAATGGATATTACTTGACCTTCCCTAAGCTCAATGATGCAGCCGTTGACTTTCACTCTAAACAGTTTTATGACTTTATAGGTCATTAGGCGTCCTCCACTTCAAAATCATCAAGGGTAACAACTTCAACTTTTCTACCAGCTTTACAGCTTTCCAAACCGCCTTCCGTAAAGCTGGAAAGCAGACTTTTACTTTCTGTTTCAGCTTTACAGCTTTCCATCCCTATATATGGTTGTAAAGCTGGAAAGCAGGTCTCTCCGCCTTTGATGTCAAGGGTTTCAGCTTTACGGCCTGTTGGGCCGCCTTCCGTAAAGCTGGAATTAACCCTATAGGTCAGGCGACCCTTTATCCCCTTATCGGCCAGAAGCTCTTTACCTGTAGCCAGTTTTAAAATATTCCTAAGCTTGTGGACACCAACTTCATACCCCTTAGACTCTAACCCCTTTTTAATATCATCAATACCCATATTTGCCCCGCCTAAAATTTCAATCACCTCGTTTGTGATTTCCTCTGATTCCGATAACTCTCTTCCCAAATAGACAAACGATAACGTTTCGCCTTCGCTTTTAAGTTTTAGTTTTATGGGCTTAACTGATTGTGCTCTACATTTACCGCTAGATAACACCAACGTCTCATCTTCTTTGACTTCAAGGCATAGCTGATTATCTACAGCACCGACAATATCACTTCCACCTCTAGCGCCTTCCTTTTTATCACCGCCACCCTTTTTGCAGTGGTGTATGGTTAATACCGTAACGCCAGTCTGGTTAATCAAGTCACGAATTTTACCCATAACATAAGACATTTCTGAGTTATCGTTCTCTTTTGCATTATGAAGTCTAATCAAAGCATCAAATATCACCAGAACAGGTTTTGTCTGCTTTATAACTTCCAAGAGTTCGTTAAAACACTGTGGATTGTCCAGCTTTACAGATTGGTAATGTAAAAAATACAACGGCATGTCCTCTGTGAAGCCCATCTTAATAAGTCTGTCTTTGAGAAATGCACCCGGATTTTCTTCGTCAACGATCAGGACGCTACCTGTTTCGAGTACTTTGAAATAACCCCACAAAGATTGACCTGTAAGAAAGGCGTGTGTGATTGACATTGCGATTAAGCTTTTATAACTACCTGCGTAAGCTGTTAGCAAATTTGACGTGTTTTTGTGTATGATAGGTTCAACTAGATACTCCGGGGAGGGGTAAGCCAGAATATCTCTTACGGTACTGGTTTTCAGCTTTCCAGCTTTCCGGGTCTCTATAGGGACGGAAAGCTGGAAAGCAGAGGTCTCCTTTATAATCTCAACCAACTTTTCTTTGTTGTTGCCTGGTGTTTTTGACCAATCAATCACGTCCTCAGATTCACCAAGTCCAGGCAGTTCGATAACCTTTAGCTCTTTAACGTTACCATGCAGTTCGATTGCAATCCTTGTAGCATATTCTCGGCCTGGTGTGTCATTATCAGAAAGGATAATCACCTTTTCCTTGCCCTCAAAGGCTTTTAAATACGCATCCTTCCAGGGTGAATTTGCCCCAGAATCAAGACATGTAGCAGTAAAGCCCCAGGAGTTCAACAAATCGGCTTTTGCTTCACCTTCGCATACAAAGGCATACTTAGATTTGATAATCTCTGGTAAGTTATAAAGGACAGGATCGCACCCACGCCCTAACGTCCATTTGCCATTTACCAGGTGTTTGAAAACGAATTCCTTTGAACGTCCATTTCTTCCGGGTTCGATACGCTCCTTGGTATAAAGCAAATTCCCCGCTTCATCTATATATTTGAATGTTGCCATGACCTTTGGCTTTGTATCCGACCCGACAACCCCAGCCATTTCCCCTATTTCCTTTAATGCCGTTGGAAAATCGGTATCTTTATATTTCTGGTAGAAGGTAAAGACATCGCCCTTTGCATCACAGGCAAAGCACCTGAAAAGCCCTGTTTGAACATTAACACTCAAAGAAGGGTTTGTATCATCGTGGAAGGGACACAACCCCAATGCCTCTGGTTTGCCATTGACCCTTAGAGAAGGAATAAGCTCTTTGTAGAATTTTGCCTTGTCTAGCTTATTTAGAATTTCTTGCTTATTCATTGAAGCCTTCCTCTATAAGAAATGTTATAGCATCAACAATGAGGGAACGCTGTTCGTTGTATGCCTTTTTCACCAGCTTTTCCCGGTAATCCGCTAAAAGTTTCCTGAGTAATTTATACGGTTTTTTCATTTTGCACCGTCCCGGATTTTGAATTTCCAAGAACAAGGGAAATACCCTGGCGTAGCATTTCAGAAATAGGTACTCCTGTTTTGTTGGAGAGCATTTTAAGTTTTTTGTAGGTGTCAATTGGAATTGCAAAATTGAAAAACTTAATTCCACCCATACGAGTTCCTTTTCGATTGAAATAAAAAAAGCCGTGGCTGATCATCAGCATCACGGCTTCATTTATACAAACAAAAGAATCTTACTTTCATCTTACTTTTTACATAAGCTCAGTTCCCTTGATTTTACTGGTATTATATTGGTCTTGGTAAGATTGACGCATCTTACCAGCATCTTACCGACAATCTTACTTTTTGAATTTCTTGTCTTTTACCTTTACAGAAATACCATATTTCCCGCTTCCTTTTTCTAAGTTCTTTATCAATCTTACACCGAAAGCACTATGACTTTTCTTGTTCAAGTCGGAAGTAAGGTTGTCAAAATTTCCCCGGTTCCAGTTCGTATTGAGATATTCTTTTTTGTTACAAAAGTGGTGAATTATGTCTTCCACGTGTTGCTCACCCTTTTTTAAATAATCAAACAGGGTTTGTTCATCGCCTGTCAACTCACATTTTTTCCCATCTTCTAAAAATAAGATGCCTTTGGCATCATCATAAAAGAGTGCCATAACCCCTTGTTCCGCTTCTGAGATACTTGTCTTTTGCCTCTCTGGTGTGTTTGGTGTCGTCTCAACTGCTTCCTTTTTCTTCTCTGGTTCAAGGTCTATTACCTTAAATAGGCGTTCAAAGGGTTTATATATCTCATCCAATGGCGTTAAGGTGGAAATAACCAACAGGCCTTTTGGGCTATTCCCGGAACACCATCGTTTTTCAATACCTTTGGTGTCCACACGGATTATTCTTTCTATCATACGCATTAAAAATGGTTCACTTTTACATTCCATGCCGCCAAGAAATATAGAACAGTTTTGGCGTAGGCGTTCTGCTAAATCACCTTTCTTAAGTTTGTTATCGCCATTATAGAAATGGCGCTCTGACTCATTTAAAATTGCCTCTACTTCATTTTCAGTCCTGCCGCACAAAGAATAAAAGTAGAATGGAGTTTCACCCTTAATGCAATAAAAGTAACTGCCTAATGCTTCCATTAAATTGATATCGTCCCCAACGAATAAAATAAATCTGCGTGTAGTCTTTTTCATTTGGGCTTGTAATTCGACTGAAATTTCCGCCTCTAACTTTTTCGCTAAATACTCCTTTAACTGATTTTCTAGCGGTTTGTCACCGATGTTAAAATAAGCAAGCATCACAACCGCTGAATGTTTTTTGTACCAGTTTTCAAAATAATCTTCCACTTTTTTTGGTTCTGCTGTTTCGGGAATGTCTGAAATAGGATTGTTTTTAAAAAGTGATTTGTCGGATTCTGAGTTTGTCGTTTGCATGTGCTACCCCCTTCAGATAACCCTTGAAAATGGAATTAAGGGAAGGCCGTCAAGGCCACGACTTTTCGGGAGCTACCCTATCCCTTAATTTGTATGTGTATTGCTGCTTTATTATGCCTTTTTGCCTTATTTTTTCAAGTAGAATATCGTCTTTTTTATCTTTACCTGTTTTTGTATATCTCTGTCGCCGCCTGAAACCAATTAGAATAAAAAGAAAGCGAAATTGGTCAAAGCATGTCAAAAAGCCATAGATATTTTCTCTCTACTTTGGTGTTCTATTTAGTTGAAAAAATTTAAAATGGCAATCTTCTCCGTGATTTGTTATAGTACCGCCTTAAAAGGAAAAAGCAATATCCTATCATCATTATTGAAAGGGCGAAAAAATGAAAAAGATAGCAATATTGGTTTTGTTTTTGGGTTTGGGAGTCACCGCGTTATTTGCTGATAATATTAAAGAGGCAGATTCCTATCTCAAACAGGGGCGTGCTAAAGATGATTTGAAGGACTATACAGGAGCTATACAGGATTACAGCAAAGCAATAGAGTTTAATCCTAAATACGCAGCGGCTTACTTCGGGCGAGGGATTGCTAAATGTTTTTTGAAGGACTATACAGGTGCTATACAGGATTTAAACAAAGCAATAGAGTTTAATCCTAAAGATGCAAGGGCTTACCTCGGGCGAGGGCGTGCTAAATATACTTTACAGGACTATACAGGAGCTATACAGGATTACAACAAAGCAATAGAGCTTAATCCTAAAGACGCATTGGCTTACTTCGGGCGAGGGAGTGTTAAATATTTTTTACAGGACTATACAGGAGCTATACAGGATTACAACAAAGCAATAGAGTTTAATC
>JANLHY010000125.1 GCA_024653795.1 Candidatus Brocadiaceae bacterium
CTAGAACATGGGTTCAATGCGGGTAAATTGCAGATTAAGTTATCTTACACAAAATATTCAAGGGCCTATTCTATCAAATAAAAGGTTTTGACACAAATATAAATCACTGATAGACTCAATTACATTTTCATTTTCTGCTACAGAGAACAAAAAGAAATGGCTCGGATCGAGAATATATTTTTTCTTTTTCTTAAATCTGCGATAAAAGGAGAAAAATGTATAGATCGCCAATCGCTTCAGGAAGTTTCTACCCCGGAAATAAAGAAGAGTTAGAGAGCGTGCTTAAGACACTTATGGGAGATTGTCCGCAAAGACAAAAAGCCCTGGGCGTAATCTCTCCACATGCAGGATATGTGTATTCCGGTCGCGTAATGGGAAGTGTTTTTTCAAGGATCGAAGTACCGGATACCGTTGTTATACTTGCGCCAAACCACACGGGACGCGGGACACCCTTCTCTGTCTGGCCGGAAGGGCCCTGGCGGACACCACTTGGTGATACATCGATAGACGAAGAACTTGTTAATGAGATACTGAACACGTGTGAACTGATCGAGAAAGATAAGGCAGCTCATCAAAACGAACACTCCGCGGAGGTTATATTACCTTTCCTTCAATATAGAAATCCACAGGTTAAGATTGTTGTTATTGTTATCAGATCCGGCAATTTTGAGGATTTGAGTTTAGTTGGCAAATCTATTGGCGATGTTATTAAGAAAACAAAGCCTGGCGCTCTTGTTGTCGCCTCATCTGATATGACCCACTACGAATCTCAACACTCTGCTGATAAGAAAGATAAATCTGCAATAGCAGAAATTGTTGCTTTAAGAGAAGAAGGGCTTTACAGAGTTGTTCGCGAACTGGACGTCAGTATGTGCGGTGTCAGTCCCGTAATTTCAATGATGGTTTGTTCAAAAGAGAGGGATGCCGTAAAAGCAGAGTTAATCAAGTACGAAACCAGTGGAGATACTACCGGTGATTACAAACAAGTAGTAGGATATGCTGGTGTAATAGTAG
>JANLHY010000133.1 GCA_024653795.1 Candidatus Brocadiaceae bacterium
TGAAGATAAGATTGGCAGTATTCCATTTAATGACAAAAAACGTGTAGCTCTTTACGGTGTTACAGACCTGATGGAGTTGGCATATCTTGTTATCCAGGATAAAGAACTGGACCTTGTTGCGATTGTTGACGATGAAATGAAGATAAGAATATTTGGGTATCGCGTGATAGGGATCGATGAGATAAATACCCACGCCCCTGACTTTCTCTTGCTGACAAAAGAATTAGATGCTGATAAAATAAAACAAGTACCGTATTCCACAATAATTGTTGATATCAGGAGTAAGAAATGAAGAAGGCATTAATAACAGGCATTACCGGACAAGACGGTTCCTATCTGGCAGAATTTCTGCTGTCAAAGAATTACGAAGTCCATGGTCTTATCCGCCGTTCCAGTACCTTTAACACTAGCAGAATCGATCATCTCTATCAAGATCCTCATGACCCTAATGCGCGGCTTTTCCTTCATTACGGCGATCTCTCTGATTCTGGACAGACAACGAACCTCATTTATAATATCCAACCTGACGAAATTTACCATTTGGCAGCACAGAGCCATGTGCGTGTTAGTTTTGATATGCCAGAATTTACCGGAGATATTACTGGTTTAGGAACTACCAGGTTGTTAGAGACTGTGAGAAGGAGCGGTATTAAAACCAAATTTTACCAGGCTAGCAGCAGTGAGATGTTTGGGGATGCTCCGCCTCCTCAGGATGAAGAAACACATTTCAGGCCAAGAAGTCCTTATGCCGCTGCCAAGGTTTATGCTTATTGGATGACCGTTAACTATAGAGACGGGTACAACATGTTTGCTTGTAATGGAATCCTCTTTAACCATGAATCACCAAGGAGAGGCGAGACCTTTGTAACAAGAAAGATAACAAGGGCGGTAGCGAATATCGTTGCCGGAAAACAGAAGAATCTATACCTTGGCAACTTGGAAGCCAAAAGAGATTGGGGTTTTGCGCCTGAATACGTGATATGCCAATGGTTAATGCTCCAACAGGATGAACCGGATAATTACGTAATAGGTACAGGTGAGAGTCATTCGGTAAGGGAGTTTGTAGAGCTTTCCTTCAAATATGCGGGGATTGAAGTAGAATGGAAAGGAGAAGGAGCTAAGGAAAAAGGTATCATCCGTTCTATAAGTTCCAACCTTCAACTGCCGATCCCAATCAACATCGGCGATACCCTTGTTGAAATAGACCCTAAATATTTCAGGCCGACAGAGGTAGACTTTTTATGTGCCGATATTACAAAAGCAAAAAAGAAGCTGGGCTGGACACCAAAGGTTACTTTTGAAGAACTTATTATGATAATGGTCGATTCTGATATGGAGTTAATGGGTATGCATGCCATTGGGAAAGGGAAGAAAATTTTAGAGGAAAAAGGGATACATTGGACGCTGTAGACAGTGGATAGTAAGGAGTAGGGAGTAGGGAGTAAGGAGTAGGGAGTAGGGAGTAGGGAGTAGGGAGTAGGGAGTAGGGAGTAGGGAGTAGGGAGTAGGGAGTAGGGAGTAGGGAGTAGGGAGTA
>JANLHY010000140.1 GCA_024653795.1 Candidatus Brocadiaceae bacterium
AATTTAAGTTATAAAACATCATGAAGATAGCCATTAATACAACATCTGCCATTGCAGGTGGTGGTGTTACTTATATAAAAAACCTTTTAACGCATCTGTCAAAGGCAAACACTAACCACCAATATCTTATACTCACAACACTCAAAGGAAAAGAGGTGTTTTATTTTCAACATCCCCATTTCAAATATTTGTCTTTCAGAATGGCCTCAAGAAATCCTCTATTACGCATTTTGTGGGAACAGTTAAACTTGCCTTTTATCCTGAAAAAAGAGAGAACAGATATCCTTTTTTCTCCCGGCAATATATGCCCTCTTTTCAGTAAGCTTCCAAATGTAGTTATGCTACAGAACATTGAGCCATTTAGCAACGATCTCTCAAGATGCCGAAGTTTAATTCAAAGAATAAGGTTGAAACTATTAAAATTATTAACAATACTATCGATTAAAAAAGCTCAACGAGTTGTTTTCCCTTCAGTTAAAGCACGTACTTTTACAGAAAAATCTGGAATTTTAATTCAGCGTGCCGAAGTTATCTATCATGGCATTGATAAAAAAATATTTTATCCCCGCATTGAAGATGATTTATCTTGTCAATTTAAGAAAAAGTACGGTTTAGATAAATTTATTCTTTATGTATCTCACATCCAAAGATATAAGAATTTCTTAGAATTGATAAAGGCATTTATACTGCTAAAGGGTAAAATAGATGATAACGTTAAGCTTGTTTTTGCAGGGAGATGTTTTGATAAGGAATATTACAAAGAGATGCAGGATTTTATTAGAGAGCGTAAATATGAGGATCGGATCATTTTTTTGGGCAATGTTCCCTATGATGAATTACCCTTTCTCTATTCTGCTTGTATGATATTTGTTTATCCTTCAATATGCGAATCATTTGGAATGACCTTAGTAGAGGCAATGGCTTGTGGCGCTCCAATACTTGCTTCTAAAGTAGAACCGATGGTGGAAATTTGTGCAGATGCTGCTATCTATTTTGATCCAACAAATCCTGCTGCAATAGTTGACGTGATATTCAAGACAATAACGGATAAAAATGTAATCTCTACATTGAAAATAAATTCATTAATAAGGTCAAAAAATTTCTCATGGGAAAATACAGCAATGAGTACTTTGAAACTTTTTGAAAGTGTTATTTAAAATTTATGCTTAGGTACTTTTTTATCGGTACGTGCGCTTTTGCCATAAATAACCTCTGAAAGTTGATAATGCTTTCCTCCCAAAAGTTTTCAAAACTGCCTGCCTGGCTAAATATCGTGCGAAGTTGTTTGCGCAAATACATGTCTCGTTAATGGCTGATGAAAGTTGGTGAGACCGACGGATCTTCCAATCATCGAGTGTAAAAGTTGAACCACCCTTTCCACCCGCTCGCATACGAACAAGAATATCAGTAAGTATAATCCATGGAATACCAGCCTCCAAACACCGCAACACAAAATCATAATCAGCACCTATACGGTAGTAAGTATTAAAAAGACCAACGCAATCATACACATTTCGCCTCACAAATGTAGCTGGGTGCTGGACAGTCAATCCTTTATGCAAATGAAGCAAACTCGATTTTAAGACAACTTTAGCTCCATAGGGAGCGTCCTCCCACACCTCAATCGATCCGGAAACTATACCAACGTCTGGGTTTCGCGCAAATGCAGATGCAACACAATCAAGCGTACCTGGAAACCAGGTATCATCACTGTTGAGAATGGCAATGATTTCTCCAGTATCACGTTTAATGCCTTTGTTCATGGCATCATATATACCATTGTCTGGTTCTGATTGCCAACCCAATAAGGCTGTTGGATATTTCTCAACGATGGATCTAGTATCATCGGTAGACCCACCATCTTGTATAATAATTTGAAGATCAGGCCAATTCTGGCTTATTATACTTTTAAGGGTGCCTTCAATAGTCTTTGCACTGTTAAACGTGGGAATAATTACACTAATTTTCATAATTTCTTAGTACTAACAGCTATAAACAGTTAATTGAAGCAAAACGTACTACTTTGGTTATTCTTCTTTTGAAATAACGCATTATCTCCCATTTTTCCTTTTTTTGTTCAACATAAGGCACCGCTATGTGATATGTCTTTAGGACGGTGAAACATTTACGCAAATTCTTTAAATACTGGTCATATAAACTTAACCCCAGTTTCCCAATCTTATAACCAAAGTACATTTGAATTTTACGTGAACTAATAATTCGTAAGGTTTGGAAGTGATAGAAAACAGGATATATTTTTGCACCTATCTTTTTCTCAAAGAATAATACATTCCAGGGAGCTAAAGTTTTTTCAACTTGTCGAACAATGTGTACTACATCACTAAATAACTCAGGCCAGCTATCTAAATATTTCTGGTCACCAAACTTTCCATTCTCTAAACGGGCAAAACACCATTCCAGACATTTGTCCTGCCACCATTTCATAACCTTTGCAGCTTGTTCAGTTCTTTTAAAAGTCGTAAACTGAACACAGAATCTCCCACTTGCAAGCGCTTGATCATATTTAGGATCATAGGCATGTTCTGTGATCAAAATATGTTTCCTGCTCTGATCTAATTCACTAAGTAAGATTCTCGGATCGGCGAAAAAGAAAATATCTGTATCCAAATATGTAACACGCTCAACACTTGAATCCCGATCGAACACGGCTTGAGGTGTGAACGGTGTCAATGTCCAGCAATACTCACCCAGTGTGCGTCCAGGTTTCACAGCTAATAGCTCCCGGGTTTCGATCTCTTTACGTGGAATTAATGTTACATGGGATAAGGAAATTTGTTTTAACTGTTTTTCAACCAGCTCGTCCATACATAAAATCCACAAATGAAAAGGCTGCGCATGAATCATCAATGAATCATGAAGCGCCATTCCCAAAGGTAAAAATTTGCTGTCAAATAAAGTAACAAAGTGCTCTATAGGTCTATTTGAATTCATTAATGACCTCTATCACTTTACATACATCCTTGTCGCTCATTTGAGGATGGCACGGAATGGAAAGACAACGAACCGCGTGGGATTCTGCGTTAGCCAACCCTTTCGTGTCGCGTCGGATATTCCTACAAGGTGGTTGATGATGAACCGGTATCGGATAGTGAACAAGATTGTCTACTCCGTGTTCTTTAAGATAATTACTGAGACGGTCTCTCTCCTTGCATAAAATTACAAAAAGATGATAAACATGATTTCCATTATCAATCGGCTCAGCCAGGAAGTGAATAAGCGGATTTTTGATACCAACAAAGTAGGACTTTGCAATTTCCTTGCGCCTAGCCGTAAACAAATCAGACCAGCTAATGCGAGTAGCCAAGATTGCGGCGTGCATCTCATCCAAACGGCTATTCAAGCCAAGTTCTGAATGGTGGTAACGCTGGGATTGTCCATAGTTACGCAATATTTTGGCCCGATTTGCTATCTTTGCTAAATTAGTAATTATTGCCCCTCCATCACCCACCGTACCTAAATTTTTGGTCGGGTAAAAACTGTAAGCTCCCCAGGCGCCAAAAGACCCAGCAATCTTGTCTTTCCAGGATGCTAAATGAGATTGAGCGCAATCTTCCAGCAAATGAATGCCGACGTTATTGCAAAGCGTAATCCATGTATCCATTTTTCGCACCTGCCCATAAAGATGTACAAGTAAGACTGCCCTTGTATGAGAGGATAAGCATCGTTCAACACTCAGAGGATCTAACAAGGCTGTTGCGGGATTAATATCAGCAAGCACCGGCGTTGC
>JANLHY010000149.1 GCA_024653795.1 Candidatus Brocadiaceae bacterium
TACCATTTCTTACAAAAATATTCAATGCTATTCATTAACTATTTCTACCTGCTTTGCCTTATTTTACCTGGCTTTGAAGTGTTTCCGTTCAGACACTAAGTAGACTAATGAAAGAGATAACCAAACGATTCACTCCTATTGCTAACATAAGTATTCTCGTATTGATTTTCACGGGCGTTGTAATTGCTCACTATGAGAAAAACTTTACAAGTGTTCTGGATTTTAACAAAACTTGGAATGTTATTCTTTTTATCAAACACCTTCTTGTGGCTTTGATGATTGTCACCCACTTTTACAGAGGATTGATTTTGAATCCAAAAATAGGAAGATTATCTTCTCAGGTTAATGAATCGCAAGTAACCCCTTCCTTATCGTCTCAAGTGGTAAAGCTGCAAAAATTTTCATTAAATCTTGTAAAAACCAATTTTGTTTTAGGTTTGATAGTTCTCTTGTTTACTGGGATTTTATCGTCTCTATAATCTGATAAGAGACGTATCTTAGACCACAATCCACAGAAAGATAGAAAGGAGGTGATAAAAATGGCTAACAGAAAGAACATTTGTGGCTGCGGATGTATTTCATTGAAGCAGAATAGCGCCAAAACCACAAAAGACGGGAAGACGGCCAAGAAATCCAAGTAAAATAAGTTTGACTTGGTCTTCCCAAAGGGGGTGGGGTTAAAGACTAAAATCCCTACCCCCTTTATTTGATTATCACCGTCATTTTCCTGCTTCCGACTGATGAATCCGGATTCGACCAACCTCGACAATCCAAAGCTTCTTCTCTACTGGCATTTGAGTGAGTACTTGTAGAAATTGTCGGACCAGTTGTTCCAGCAAAGCAAAACTTGGATTCCGGGGAATACGAATGACAACTATGCCACTTGTTGAAGTTGGTGGAAAGCGGGTTACATCCGCAAAATCCAAGTCCAGCGTTACCAGACAACGTTGTTCCTTACAGCATACCTCATAGAGATTTTGATCCAAACATCCCTGGAGGTCTTGACTACGGACAGTTTGAATGTCGTGTCCCGCTGCACGAAAAAATTCCTGTGTTCGTGTTCCAAAGTTCTCGTCGAGTTTGAACTTCATCCTGTCGTCTCGGTCGGTATTTCAACATATCGTTCTCGTGCCATCTCAGCTCCATAGGCGATAGCAGCCCGAACATCTTCCTCTGTCAGTTGAGGATATTCTGCAAGAATCTCCTCAATACTCATCCCATTGGCCAGAAAATCAAGAATCAGTGATACCCAGATGCGAGTGCCACGAATGCAGGGTTTGCCGAAGCAAACACATGGATCGATGGAAATACGCTGCAAAAGCGGATTCATATATGTTTCTCCTTATTTGAAAAAGCCATTATCTGTCTTACATACCTTATATTCAGCGACATTCTAAGAGTTTTAGCTAATATAATCAACTAATTTGTTAAAGGAGATAAGAAGCCACATATTCCTTCCTGCCCTTCACATACATATTTTCATTTCTTTACTTCCTCTGAAATTACTACAAATAATCCTTTTCCAAAGCCTTCTTCAATAGGTTCCAGACTTTGAATCTTATCTGGATTTTTGAAAATAGTTTAAACGGTTTGTAAATTGTCGAATTTTAACTTTTTCAGCCAATCCAGCACTTGAATTAACAGAGTAAAATCTTGCATCTCTGTAAAATTTGCTTTTCTTCCTCTCTTCTTCAAAGACATTCATTTTCCATCAAAATAGGACGCTGGCTTTCTCGGATACACGCAGATAATATTTGTATTTAATCCTGATAATCGTTCGACTGAGCGCTCACGACGAAGTCTGTGTTCATCTGCGTCCAAAATAATTTTTGTATAATGAGGTTAATACTCAAGTTTGTTTACCCAATCGGGGTATCTCGTTCCTTCAATGGCATCATAGGGAGGGGTATAGGGCTTAATGTCGATAAGGGGAGTTCCATCCAACACATCCAGCCCTTTAACCTTTATTATATTGCCGTTTCTCTCAATCATTTTAACGGTAGTCATACCAATAGGATTTGGTCTCCATGGACAACGGCAGGCAAATATACCCACCTCCGGCACGTCTTTTCTCCCCTGAGGTCTCATTTTAAGCTTGACCTTATCCACTTTATCTAACCAATAAAGGATAATTAGGTGAGAATATTCGTCAATTCCTTCCAGGCCATCTATATAGGTGGGATCAATGACTATTTCTGTGATCAAATCTTGCCAGCCGCCAAATTTGGGTTGATTTAGAGGACTTTTTATATAGCCAATCGATTGTAATTGCATTATATTCCTTTCTTAAAATTATTTGTCATTTTCTTTCACAATCTCGTCGTACAATTCCTTCAGTTTTTCCTTTACTTCATCAAGCAGGTCTTCGCCTGCACGGGTAATTCTATAGTACTTCCGCTGCTTGTGCTGTACAGTCCTGCACTCACAGGTCAAAAGACCCGACAGTTGCATCTTGGCCAATGTTGGGTAAAGCGTGCCGGGACTTAGTTTGTATCCATGCCGCTTTAGTTCCTTAATCAGGCCAATACCAAACACCTCCTCCTTTACAGCATGATATAAGATGTGCATTTTTATGAATGCGAGGTGGATGTCACGCAGCATTGTTTTATCAATATCCATAATAGTTATCGTTATACGATATCATATACCGATATATTTAATTGTATAGGAATTTTCATTTTATTCATGCGGGTTTCGAGTCCATAACCAATATGGTATGGTAAATAGTCTATGGAAGACCTCCCCTTCATCCCCTCCTTGCGAAGGAGGGGAAAGAGGGGTGGTTATACGTTCATCAAACAAAATATTCTACTATACAATTGACATTGAAATTATATATCGTTATCATTATTACATATTGTAACTATTATAACATTTGGAATTAACAAATTATGAATAAATGGATCCTTTTAATACACCAGATTGCGCATGATTCTCCAAATCTCAGGGTCAAAATCTGGAGAAATTTGAAAAAACACGGGGCCATGCTTTTCAAAAATGCCGTCTATGTGCTTCCCTTTACAGACGAACATGAGGAAACTATGCAGTGGCTTTGTAATCAAATCAAAGAGGGTGGCAGCGACGCCTCATTATTTATCACTGAATCACTGGATAAAAAACAAGACGACGAGATTATTAAGAGCTTCCATGAGATATGCGATAAGGAATATATTGCACTAATCGAAGTAAGTAACGCCGAATTAAAGAAAATAACACAGAGAGAGGCGACGGAAGGAATAAGCGAAGGCCTTGTGCATGAGTGCAAAAGAAAATTAAATGAAATACGCAAAAGCGCCGATGACATTTCCAAAATCGACTTCTTTCATGCACCACAAAAAGAGCTACTCTTACAAAAGATATCATCGTTACAGAAGACGCTTTTGAAATGGACAAAGACATCTGAAAAGGAAATAAAGGTTACGGGCAAGGTATATCAGATAAAAGATTTTTCTGGTAAAAAATGGGCGACACGAAAAGACATTTTTATTGACCGGATTGCATCAGCCTGGCTTATCAGGAGATATATTGACCCTAAGACCCGCTTTGTGTTTATGTCAAAAGGCACAGAAAAAGCACCCCGTGGCACGGTACCCTTTGATATGTATGGCTCAGAGTTTACCCATCACGGCGAGGATTGCACCTTCGAGACCCTTATGAAGGCGTTTGACCTAAAGGACACCGCATTAAAGTCAATCGCAGAAATTGTCCACGATATTGATTTAAAGGACAATAAATACGGTCGAAAAGAAGCTGAGGGATTGGCTCAAATTATTACCGGGTTGAGCCAGAAATTAAAGGATGACAACAAATTACTGGAAAAGGGCTTAGAGATATTTGATGCACTCTATCAAAATTACTCTTCAAGTTAGTCCGTTTAAGTCCCCCCTCCCCCTTTATCCCTCACTGAGGGGGACAGGGGGAGGATTTTCAGGGGGTTGTGTTTTTTGTGTGCTATTCAACAACCCCCTAGCCCCCTTTTCTAAGGGGGATTCTCTATGCCACACATCGTATAACCCGCTTAAATAAAATGAAAATTCTACTATACAATCAAGACAAAGAAAGGAGGTAACGGACATGCCACCACTCGACATCCATTTAAAGAGCAGTAAACAAAGAACCGGGAAAGAATACGAAGAACTGCATCGATGGATTGATGATAACAAACAGATTATTTTCACCTTTTATACCCTCTGCACTGTGGGGTTCTTTGCCCGAATGAGTTATGCCATGGCAAGAACTCCTATACTTCCCTTATTTGCTCTGTCTTTAGGCGCTAAACCGGAGGCAATTGGATTTGTAGTCGGAGCCTCTACGATAACTGGCATCTTCTTCAAATTACCGGCAGGAACCCTTTCCGATATTTATGGCAGGTACAAAATGCTGCTCATAAGTATCCTGGTTTTTGCCTTGACTCCTTTTGCCTGCATTCCACTGACACGTGATTTTTATCTTTTGTTTTCGTTCTAACGGTATTCGAGAGAAAAGTAAATATTTTTAAATCTGGAGGCATAACATGAAAAATTTGTTTGTAATTATGAGTGGTTTTATCTTATGCTTTTATGCAGAATATGGATGGTGTGACGACCCCACGCATCTAATCTGGGAGTCTTCTTACACGAAAACTCCACCAGTTATTGATGGAAAGATGGAAAAAGTTTGGGAAAGGACTAAACCATTAACTGTCACAGTCAGAGAAGCAATCGGAGGTGATAACCCAAGACAGATAGTACTTCGCGCCCTTCATAGTGATGATACCTTTTATGTAATGGCTCAATGGCCTGACGTTACAAAAAGCGATATGCGCGACCCATACATCTGGAACGCAGAAAAGAAAGACTATGATCGCCCATCGAAACCTGATGACCAGTTTGCCCTGGAATTCCCGATAATGGGGAAATTTGACATTCGAATGTTAACTCTGGTTCACGAATATATCGCTGATGTGTGGCACTGGAAGGCCGGGCGCGGCAACCCTGTTGGCTGGGTAGATGATAAGCGACACATCATCAGTCAAAAACCAATTCAAAGCGGGGTTGAATATTCGATGGGTGGACACGGAAATGTCTATATAGCACGTATCATGGATGAAGGTACATCTTCTTACCGCTTGAAGCCCAAACCCGCTGCATTTGAGGGTACTGTGGTAGATTCTTTCGAGCAACGCCAGCCTGGCGGCAGTTTGGCTGATGTACGTGGGAAGGGAATACATGTCGGTAAGAATTGGGCACTGGAGATGTCTCGTAAATTTAATACAGGTCACAGCGATGATGCAGTAATTGATCCTTCTAAGGATAACATCTGTGCTATTGCTGTCCTTGATGATGAACTTTACTGGGAACATTCGGTTTCGTCTTTGATTACACTACGATTTGTCAGTACTGTAAAATAATTAACTATATAGTATTGCCTTGTAAAAACTTATTTTTTGTGTAAGTTTTTTTAACACCCCCCTGTGTCCCCCCTTGCGAAGGGGGGAAAGAGAGGGGTTCTTTGGTTGCGGCTATGCTGCGCTAGGACTATTTATTTTGGAAAGTGAGGTTGTATTAATGAAGAAATTTTTTATGTCCGTTTCGGTTTGTTTATTAAGTACGTCAATTTACAGCTATGCCCATGCACAGCAGGGACAAAAACTTACTACATCCGAAATTCTCGGGGAAAGAAGGGAATACTATTTTGACGATAATAAAGTTAATGAATTACCCGTAGGCTTTCAGAGCGCCTTCACGGGGAAGGGCGAGCCAGGACGTTGGGTAGTTAAGAAGATTGAACATGCGCCTTCAGCCGATAATGTGGTTGAACAGACCAAATTGGATGAAACCGATTATCGTTTCCCCCTCTTGGTATTGGATGGCGTATCCTATAAGGATTTCATGGCATTTGTGAGATTCAGGGCTGAGGGTGGGAAGATTGACCAAGCCGGCGGATTGGTCTTCAGATACAAAGACAACAACAACTATTATGTGCTTCGCGCCAATGCCTTAGAGAATAATGTCCGGTTATATGCGGTAATTAATGGAGACCGAAGGCAGATCGGTGGGAAAAATACCAAGGTAACGCCAAAGGAGTGGCATCTACTCAAGGTCATCTGCAAGGCAGACAAGATTCAGTGTTTTTTCGAGAACACAAAGGTATTTGAAGTATCAGATGACACCTTCGATAGCGGAAGCGTGGGACTCTGGACAAAGTCCGACTCATACACACTGTTTGATGACCTGTTGATCCAGGAATCGAAGTAAGGATATTTTTGTGAATATTATTAGGAGGTTTTTCTATGCCTTCTTTATATGAGCGCATCGGAGGTGAAAAGGCTATCAATGTAGCGGTAGATTTATTTTACAAAAAGGTGTTGACAGACAATCGTATAAACCACTTTTTTAAAGATATAAATCTCGCAAAGCAATCACAAAGACTGAAGGCATTTCTTGCGTATGCCTTTGGAGTACCTAACAAATATACCGGCAGGCCATTAAGAGAAGCCCATGCTAGGTTGGTTAAGAAGGGACTAAATGACAGCCACTTTGATGCCGTGCTTGAAAACCTTGGCAATTCACTGAAAGAGTTAGGCGTCTCTGAAGACCTCATTGAAGAAGCGGCTAAGATAGCGGAGAGTGTGAGAAATGATATTCTGAACCGACAATTGCACCTCGTACCTTTATAAACGCCGGGCTATGTTATATGCGGAAATGTTTATTGCTCATAGCGCTATATGTCCTGGAAGGGTTTATTCTACCCGCCGAGGTGTTGGCGCTAAGACCATTTGTTACGACAGATGCAGACGTTGTTGAAAAACATGAGATAGAAATTGAGTTGGGAATCTTCGGTATCCAGGTGCAAAAACATTCCGGCGCTGATGAGCTGATCATAAAAGTTCCAGGTATTCGATTTAACTACGGCCTTCCGTATGACAGTGAAATTGTGCTCGAAACTACGGGTGAGTTAATTGACAACGAGTACGCAGGTTCGCTGGACATAAAGGAAAAGCAATTTGCCGATACAGCGGCCTTTTATAAAAAGGTATGGTGGCGTGGAAATAACTTTCTCCCCAACTTCGCAACAGAAACGGGGATTGTATTTCCCACAGAAAAAGATACCGCTGGATTAAACTTTGAGGGCACGGGTATCCTCTCGTGGTATCTCAACAACCTTACGTGTCACCTGACGCTTGGCGGAGGCACTGAGAAAGAGCCCTTCGAGCAGAACAGACAAGGTCTCTTCATTTATGGCATTATATTAGACGTACCTCTACCTCAATATAAAAAACTCCATTTCGTATCAGAGTATAGCGGAGAAAAGGTGGAAAGCACTATATTAGACCATCAATTACTGGGTGGGTTCACATGGGAAGGACCAAAAGATATTGAGTATGACATTGCCGGATTTACTGGCTTAAATAATGAGAGCGTGGATTGGGGCATAACTACGGGGATAACGTTTGTTATTGGAAAAACATTTTATCACAGAGAACGGTGAGGTTGCAGTGAACCAAGAAGTTGAGAGGCTGGGAGGCTGAGAGTCTAAGTTTCCCAACTTCCCAACTTCTCAACTTCTGTGGTAAATTATTACGGTAAAACTAAAAATGGAGGTGCATTATGAAGTTCATTGCTATTGCATGCACAATTTTATTCATGTTAGTGAAAGTTTGCCACGCAGGAAACGAGGTAATCGTTTATACCTCTGAGGATAAGATTTTTTCAGAACCTGTTCTTCAGGCATTCGGAAACAAGACGGGAATAAAAGTTCGGGTTATTTATGATACGGAAGAAACCAAGAGCACAGGCGTGGTCAATCGTCTGATTGCAGAGAAAGACAATCCACAGGCTGATGTATTTTGGAGCGGGGATCCCATACGCCCAGTTTTACTCAAGATTAAGGGTTTAACGACACCCTATGTTTCTAGCGCCGCAGCCGATATTCCAAAGATATACAAAGATACCGAGGGACATTGGGCGGGTTTTTCTGCACGGGCCCGTATCATTCTTTATAATTCAAACCTAGTAAGTATGGACGAAAGACCGTTGTCCATATTCGATCTTGCTAAACTCAAGTGGAGGGGTCAGGTAGCCATAGCAAACCCACTATTTGGCACCACCTCAATCCACATGGCGGCCTTATTTATCCTTTTGGGTGATGAAAAGGCCGGGCAGTTTCTGAATGATCTGAAGGCCAACGGTGTGAAGATCGTTTCCTCAAATAGTGAAGTAAGGCGACTCGTTGCAAGGGGAGAGGTCAAGGTAGGTATTACTGATACGGACGATGCTAATGTAGCCGTCCGGGAAGGGAGTGCAGTAAAAATTGTATATCCAGATCAATCAGGTATGGGTACCCTTATTATGCCAAATATGGTGTGTCTCATAAAAAATAGTCCAAATCAGGAGAACGGGAAAAAACTGATTGATTATCTTCTCAGCGCAGAGGTTGAAAAGAGCCTGGCATGGGCTGCGTGCGCGCAGATGCCGTTGAGATATGATGTGCGTACACCGGCAGATGTACTAACTATCGATGCAGTAAAAGGTATGAATGTTAATTATCATGACGTTGCAAAGAAGTTAGGAGAGATCGGAGAATTTCTCAAGCAATGGGCAGGATATTAAATGCAGAAAAAATTGACTTTGGGATTCTTCTTTACACTCTTTCTCTGTACCACCTTTTTGCCGATTGTGTGGATGTTTGGAAACTCTGTTTATGAAGAGGGAAAATTTTCGTTCGTTTATTACAAAGACATTTTTTTGACACAGAAATACGGAAAGGTTATCTCCAGCAGCCTTATACTTGCCTCTATCACAACCATCGTATCTTCTTTCATTGGCGTCCCCGCAGGATTCCTTCTGGCAAAAACAAATCTTCCTCTTAAAAAATACTTCAAAATATGCTTTTTTATACCCCTGATTATCCCCTCCTATATTACTGGTATTGCATGGGCGAATTTGCTGGGGAAAACAGGATTTTTGAATAACGTTTTCTCTCAATATACGTTGCTCTCACCCGAATCTATTTCAGATTTTATCTACAGCACCTACGGCGCTTCATTTATCCTGTCAATAAACCTCTTCCCAGTTGTGATGTTAGTAACCGAATACGCCTTAAAAAGCATAAATCCACGCTTGGAAGAAAGCGGTCTGGTTACAGGCAGTGTATTTCGGGTATTCCGGCAGATTACATTCCCTTTAATCGCCCCTGCTATTCTCTCAGGCATGATGATTGTCTTTGTGTTATCTCTCTCCGAGTTTGGAGTGCCGTCATTGCTGCAAATTAATGTCCTCACCACCCAGATATTTACTCAATTTAGCGCCTTTTATAATGAAAAGGCGGCTACAGCTATTGCCCTTCCACTCATAGTAATTACTTTTGTCCTCATTCTGCTGGAGAAAACATATATGCGTGGGAAATCCTTTGAGATACTGGGAAGAAGTTCGCCAAATAGTACGATACAATACAACATCACGTGGCTCAATGTGGTTGGTATAACTTTTTGTACCTTTGTTTTGATAGTATGCGTTATCATCCCTTTGAGTACACTCATTTTTAATACGAAGACAATTTCTGCATATTACGATGCCATCCTTCTGGCCAGGAATGGTATTACGAACAGTATCTTGTTTGGGTCTATTGGAGCGACCTTTCTCACCTTTATAGGTTTCTTTCTAGGCTACCTTTCTGAAAATATTCGATCTAAATTGAAAAGCAGTGCGGCAATATTTATTTGGTTATTTTTTGCCGTGCCTGCAACCGTGATTGGTGTGGGGCTCATCAAATTGTGTAATAGACCAGAAGGGATATTTCAATTCATTTATGGTTCTTTATGGATTGTGATTATCGGATATGTAGCAAGGTATTTGCCGTTATCCAGCCGTGTTATGGCTAATTATCTCAAGCAAATCCCACATTCCATGGAGGAAGCTGGTACAGTAACGGGAACATCATGGTTTCGGGTTTTAGGCAATATTTTATTGCCTTTGCAGGGTTATGGATTAATAGCTACATGGTTGATTTGCTTTATGTTCTGCGTTGGAGAATTGGGTACAACGATACTGGTTTATCCACCTGGGCACGAAACCCTTCCTATAGCCTTATTCACTATTATGGCAAACAGCCCAACGGACGTCGTTTCTGCGCTTTCTATCATAATTGTAGTGATGACCTTGTTGCCTGTGGGAGTTTTTCTTGTCGTCTCAAAATATCTTATAAAATTTCAGACAGCTCAATAGCGTGAAAATTAATTCTAAATTTATCATGAACGCCCTTGAAGTAAAACAATTGATCAAGCACTTTAACAGAAGAGAGGCCGTACGTGGCATTTCTTTCTGTGCAGAGAAGGGGCAACTTCTGGCCCTATTAGGCCCTTCCGGATGCGGTAAGACAACGACCCTGAGGATGATTGCCGGTCTTGAAACCGCTGACGATGGTGAGCTTTGGATAGATGGCGCACTCGCAAGTCATGGGCGAAAAGTGTCGATTTCTCAAAAACAGCGGCATATCGGAATGGTATTTCAAGACCTGGCACTCTGGCCACACATGACGGTATACGAAAATATTGAATTTGGATTAAAGACTAACGGGATCACGAGAACTGACAGACGAAAAAAGATTGATGCCGTTTTGCATAAGGTCAATATGCAAAATTATGCCCGTGAGTACCCTGCAAAACTTTCGGGTGGACAACAGCAGTTGATCGCTATTGCACGGGCAATCGCTACGGAACCCAAGTTATTACTTATGGACGAGCCGTTGTCAAGCATAGATGTAAAACTACGCGAGGATATTCGGCAAGAAATCAAACGCATCCAACAAGAAACACAAATTACGACAGTTTACGTAACCCATGACCAGGAAGATGCCTTTCTTTTGGCTGACAAGATAGCGGTTATGAATAACGGAATGCTGGAACAGATAGGGATCCCTGAAGAAATTTACTCATCTCCAGCATCACTGTTTGTAGCCAGTTTCGTTGGAGAAGCAAATATTATGCAGGTAAAAACAGCCGGGAAAGACAGGGTATTGACACCATGGGGAGAATTAGTATGTAACGCAAAAGATCAGGAAGGGAAAAACGCCTATCTCTTTTTTAGGCCGCATCACATAAAAATCGAGGAAAGCGGATATTGTTATGGTACGATAATCAACCGAAGCTTTGTCGCGGGAGTATACAAGTATCAAGTTTCAGCAAACGGA
>JANLHY010000167.1 GCA_024653795.1 Candidatus Brocadiaceae bacterium
TTACTATATGGACATGGACAAGGATTTTAAACCAAAAGTCAGGCATTTTCAAATTTATCGCAAGGCCATTGTCGTTGTTATAATTTTAGCAATAATAGCAGGCGGCATCTATGGCGGCAAAGAATTAAGCTGGAAAGAAATAGCTGCTGACGAAGTGGTAGCGCTCGTAAATAACCTTACAGGCGGCATAAAATTAATCAATCGGGCTGGCGCTATTCTTTATTATCCTTTCATTCAGGATATATATATATTAGACAAAAGAGAACAAATCTTAAAAATGACGGCGGCAGAGATAGACGAAAAGCATCCACAAGGAATTCCGCTTATCATGAAATCCATAGATGGCGGCGATGTAGTATTAGATTTGCAAATCCAATATAGATTAAACCCCGATTTTGCAGTCCATGTTGTCCAGAATACGGGTGTTGGTGATATCTTTAAACAAAAATGGTTATATGATTATGCACGCACCATTTGTTATTACTGCTATGGAGAATTAACGTTGGGCGAATTCCCGGTTGCTTTTCTGCGTGATCAGAAGGCGCAAAAGGCGCAGGGAGAAATCAATAAAATGTTAGAGACACATGGTTTTTATATTACGTCTATTAACCTTTCTGATTATCGTTATTATCGTGAATATGCCGAAAAGATACAGGAACGCCGGTTAGCCGACAAGGAAGTCGAAGAACAAAAAATGAGGGGTTCGGCAGCCAAAGAAAATCAGAAAAAAGTCATCGTTGAGGAAACGAAAAAGTTAGAGGTAGAAGTTGCAAGGTTTAGAGGAGAAGTTGATAAACGTATCATGGATGCAAGAGGCAGCGCTGAGGCAAAAAAACAAGACGCCGAGGCCTACCTGATTCAGAAAAGATATGAAGCCGATGCTGAATACGAAAGACTTGCGAAAGAGGCGGAAGCAGTTCTTGCAACAGTAAAGGCCGATGCAGAGGGTATTAAGGCTTTACGCAACGCATTGGAAGGAGAAGGTGGAAGGAATATGGTCAGACTCGAATATGCCAAGCGTTTAAAACAGGCCATTATCCGGGGCATACCAATTGTCAGACAGGGTATCGAAACACCTCAAAGTATCGAGAGGTTCAAGTACATTGAAGATGCGCCGAAGATTGATTACATGTACCCGGAACCGCCTGACGCCGCGCTGGTCAGTCCGTGAACACCGGGAACCGATAAATCACCGTAATAATTCCTAACCCGAACGAGTCGGAATCTGTAGCGCGGG
>JANLHY010000190.1 GCA_024653795.1 Candidatus Brocadiaceae bacterium
TCTTACATTATTAGTGGCTATGTTATTTTGCAAAATACAATATTATCTCTTTTCTAAATAAGTGGTTACGACTTTTTCGGTGGGGGAACATCCGTTGTATGGATAATCAAGGTTGTTTTCTTGTTCTATGTTAGATTTGCAGTACAATATGAAACCATTTGGTTCGTAGAATGATAAGTTTTCGTGAGGAATTTAAAATTTCGTAACACTTTAGTTTTTTGAAAAATAACCCCGTAGGGGTGAAATGTTTATAGAAAAATGTGATATACAAAACCTTAGCTCCGGAGGAGCGGCATGTGAAACACAGAAACAACATGCCGCTCCGATGGAGCTTGATTGTTGCATTATGGTTTGTCTATAAACATATCGCTCCTAACGGAGCTTTTCACGGTATTTTTTCAAAAAACTAAACTATTACAAAATTTCTACGTGGGAAAAAATATCTCATGGACTTGCATTCTTCGTTTTAACTTACTATAATGTCTTTCGATTTTCCTGGCGACTCTGTTCGGGAGTAAATAATTTGATTCAATGTGAGGTAACGGTGTGAGATGAATGCAAACAATATCCTTTGCGAAACGGCACTCAAGCAATTTGATACCGTTGCAGAGATGTTAAATATAGAAGATGGCATAAGGGAGCGTATGAGGAATCCAAAGCGCTCCCTTATTGTTTCTGTACCTGTTAAAATGGACACTGGCAAAGCGAAGGTATTCAAAGGCTATCGGGTGCAACACGATATTACGCTCGGCCCTTCCAAAGGCGGCATTCGTTATCACCCTAATGTAGACCTTGAAGAGATTTCCGCCCTTGCCATGTTGATGACATGGAAATGCGCCCTCATGCATATGCCTTACGGCGGCACTAAAGGTGGCGTTCAATGCAATCCAGAGGAAATGTCAGAAGGCGAGATGGAACGCATGACCCGACGTTATACCACCGAGTCTTGGGGTCACCCATTCGTATTTCAATTGTAAGGAAGCAGTTGGTTATTGAATAATGAAGGTTTGGCCCTGTCCTGTCCGTAAATAATGGAAAACACCTTTAAAATTTATATTCTGTTGCTGCAATGTCATTCTCATCCCTGTTTTCACAGGGAAAATTCCAGCGTGAATCCAGACGCCGTCCCTGCGAAAGCGGGGGAACTATTCAAAAGAGTGGATTCCTGCTTCCGTAGGAATGACACGTACTTGTGTCATCCACTATAGTTGTGTGACAAAACAATTAAGAAAACAGTAATATGATTAATTCAGTAGACTTAACAAATAACAGACAACACAAAACTGTCTTTTTTGAAACCTTCGGATGCCAAATGAATAAGCTCGATGCTGAGCTTTCGTTGGGACTGCTGCAGGAAGAGGGCTATAAAATCGTTGATAAGGTTGACGAGGCAGACGTTATTTTATTCTATACCTGCAGCGTTCGCCAGCATGCCGAAGATAAGGTGTATTCCCACCTGGGAGCCCTAAAAACACTGAAGAAAAGGCGTCCGGAAGTTATCGTGGGAGTTCTTGGATGTATGGCACAAAAAGACGGTGAGACTATATTTAAACGCATGCCCCATGTAGACCTGGTCTGCGGAACACGTATGTTTTCACGGTTGCCCGAAATGCTCTTGAAGATAAGGAATCATGGCTCGCGCGTCCTTGCCATAGATGAAGATCAAATCGTTAACGTGAAGAGGGCTGTGACCTATCGGCTAAATTTTTACCAGGCGTTTGTTACGGTGATGCGGGGTTGTGATAACTATTGTTCCTATTGTATTGTTCCCTATGTGCGTGGGCGGGAGATCAGCAGAACAATCGCAGATGTGAAAGAAGAGGTGCAATCCCTCGTATCGAACGGCTGTAGAGAGGTGACACTTTTAGGACAAAACATAAATTCTTACGGAAAGGGTTTGCGTGGAAACGTTACGCTTGGAGATCTGCTCACAGAATTAAATGAAATAGACGGACTCGACAGGATCAGATTTGTAACCTCCCATCCTGCAGATATGTCCCGTGGCCTTATTCGTACTATAAGCCGTCTTGAAAAGGTGTGTGAATACTTGCACATGCCCGCTCAATCAGGTTCTGACGAAGTTTTGAAGAGGATGAGACGTGGTTATCCTGCAGGTTATTACCGGGATTTGATATCTTATGCAAGGGAATTGATTCCTCACCTTACCGTTGCCAGTGACTTTATTGTAGGCTTTCCTGGCGAGACGGAAGAAGATTTTCAGGAAACGGTACGATTGATGGAAGATATCCGGTTCCAAAACTGTTTTATATTCAAGTATTCACCCCGTACGGGAACGAAGGCAGCAGAGTTGAAAGACGATGTTCCCGATGAGACGAAAAGGGCAAGGAATTTAAAGTTGTTGGAACTGCAAAAAAAAATAAGCCTTGAAGAAAACACAAAGATGATCGGCAAGAAAGTGGATGTCCTCGTTGAAGGAGCAAGTAAGTCAAACCCGAATAGGTTATCGGGTCGGACTAGGCAAAACCACATCGTTGTTTTCAACGGTTCACAAGACTTGGTAGGGAAATTAGCAGGCGTTGTGATACATGAAGTAACAGACCTTACGTTATTTGGGCTTCTCATTGGTTGTGGTTGATGGTA
>JANLHY010000206.1 GCA_024653795.1 Candidatus Brocadiaceae bacterium
AGTTGGAAAATATCATTATTCCTATGTATTATCACGATAGAAACCAGTGGTTAAAAATCATGAAAAATTCTATTGGTAAAATTGCCTATTATTTCAATAGTCACCGCATGATGCGCCGATATGTAACCGAGGCATATTTAAGATAAACGCATGCAGAAAAATCCCCGGAAAATCAGGGCCATTATATTCGACCTGGATGATACCCTCTATGATTGCAGTGGCACACTCGTATTGCGGGGTCGAAGACAGGCTGCCGGAAAGATTGCCAGGTTGATTAACTGTTCTGAAGAAGAGGCGTATAGCCTCCAACTGCAAATGGATGAAAAATTCGGGGTAAAGGCAAATATCTACGAAAAGATAGTAACGCTTTACAATCTTCCAGGCACGTATGCACAGGAGTTGTTAGAAGAATTTGTTCATATAGATATTTCAGACATTACCGTCTTTCCCGATGTAATGGATACCCTGATTCAGTTGAAGGCACGAGGTTACAGGGTGGTTCTTGTCACCTCAGGGGATAAGGAAATTCAAAGAAAGAAGATCGATGTACTGGGATTAAATAACAGGTACTTTGACGACATAGTGATTACCGGGAGGAATAAGGATCAGTCAAAGAAAGCCTGTTTTCAGGAAATCATGAAACGCTACGATTTACAGCCAGAAAAAGTTATCTGCATGGGAGATAAGATAGATGATGAATTAGCTGCCAGCAAGTCTCTGGGGATGGTTACGATAATGTTTGAACACGGCAGGCATTACAAAGCGTATCTGAAGGAACAGAACAAGCACATCAAACCTGACTATTCTATCAGGCAAATTAAAGACCTTTTAAGGTTATGCAAAGAATAAACACGAAACACATGAAAATATCTGATAAGTTGTGTCATAGAAAATTTATGACCTAAAAATATATTTTGTGGACTTTTGTGATAAAGAAGGGTAAAAAAGATAAGGGGATTAGTTCAAACTGGTGGCTGTGGTGATTGGAAGGTAGCTGGTACGTACAATAAAAAGACGAAAGCAATAACGCTGATAGCGACGATGATACCTACTCAGTCCTGTTGCGAATCGTTCACATACACGGGTACATTCAATAAAAAGACGAAGACAGGTTCTGGCACTTGGGTTAATTCGAGTGAATGTGTAGGCAGTGGTTCATGGTCAATGGCTGCTTGTCAATGAATCTGAGAGGGATTTTAAAGCAGTGGGGTACATTGCAATGTACCCCACTTATTTTATTTGTACTTGTCTGTGTACTCTGTGTCCAATTGCAGAATTTAGTATTATGTGATTTTATTATTTTTTACACCACCATACCTATAATGACCCCTTCAAACACCAATTTTCCATCTACTACGCCCTGTGTATCAAAAATAGCCCTCCGTGCGCGCAATTCTCTGTTTTTGGCAATGAGGATGAGTCTGTCGCCGGGTACGACCTTTCCGCGGAATTTGACTTTATTAATACCGCCAAAACCAAGGAATCGGTCATCCTGGGTGGTTTTTTTATAATAGTAGGTACACAATTGTGCTGCAGCTTCCAGCATGAGTACCCCTGGCATGAGTGGACGACCCGGGACGTGTCCTCGAACCCAAAATTCATTAGAAGAAACATCCTTATAACCTACGATTATACCTTGTTCCGGATCGAATTTTACGATACCACTGAGCTGTTCCATCTCGTAACGATGCGGTATGATGGAACGAATGGTCTCGATATCTACTATCGACTTATTTAAATCCAGTGTACTTAAATCTATCAAAAAATCTTGTGGCATAGCAAGATAATATATGTTAACCTGTAACCAGTTGATAAAGGGTAAAAACCAAGATTAATTTGCAATATGTTAATGACAAGCCTTTGGCATGTCAATTAAAATATTATCTGGCAATAAGATAAAAATATATTTGACAAGCATGAGATGTTTTGATATATATTTGTTTCATGTTTTTTCTTTATGTTATTTGTAAAATAATTTGATCTGCCTTATGGGAGGTGCTTTGTAAGTCGTTCCTTCATTGGTCTCTATCATAAACATCGTATTATGAAGGGAGGTGATGGTTAATATGAGAAAATTATATATAACATTCATAATGGTATTTGCTTTCGTGTTTGGAATTGGCTTAACAAATGTACCAATGCTTATCAAATCTGCAATCGCCGGTGCATGCGAGTGCCCGGAAGGTTGCCCATGTAGTCATTGTTCCGGGAAGTCGAAGGATTGTAACTGTAAGAAAAAATAAATACTGTACTTTATCCCTATAACTTTTCATTGGTTGAAAGGAGAATAAGAAAATGTTGAAGAAGGTTGGTATAACAATGGCGTTTGTTGGCGCGTTAATGTTTACTGTCGGCGTTGCTAACACTTTTGCAGCGGCTTGCGGTTGTCCGAAAGATGCAAAATGTGCAGAGAAATGTGAAAAGGGGAAAACAGACCCTTGTAAATGTAAACATTAATAATCAAAATAGTTTTTATTTTAGTTGTTTCAATAAATCAAAGCGCCTTGTGTCAAATAAGGCGCTTTTGATTTTCACAGTTTAGGGAATCCAAAGCAATGAATACATTTATGGCAAAAAAAGAAAATGTGAAAAGGAATTGGTATATCGTAGATGCCAGGGACAAGATTTTGGGACGAATGTTAACCACCGTTTCAAGAGTCCTTCAAGGCAAGCACAAACCAGAATATACACCCCATGTTGATGTAGGGGATTTTGTTATAATTACCAATGCCAGCAAGGTAAAACTTACCGGGAAAAAGATGGAAGAGAAGATTCACTATTATGTAACACACTATCAAGGCGGCTTGCGAAAAAGAATGGTCGGTAAAACTCTTAAAACAGCGCCGGAGAAAGTATTCAGCCGTTCGGTAAGAAGGATGTTGCCGAGAACTAAACTCGGTAAAGCTATGTTAAAAAAATTAAAGATTTATGAGGGCGCCGAGCATCCACATCTAGCACAACAACCAAAAGAGTTGATTATTCGTAATTAATCGAAGGAGAGAAAAGTGGCAGGAGAACAATATATTTGGGGTACAGGAAGACGTAAGACGTCCATTGCAAGGGTAAGGATAAAAAAAGGAAACGGAAAGATCGTGGTAAACGAAAAGGAAATGGATAGCTATTTTACCATTGATCGCGAGAGAGGCATGGTACGGCTTCCGTTGAAAACGACTAAGACTTTGGGAGAATATGACGTATTGGCAAATGTCAAAGGGGGCGGGTCAACTGGTCAGGCTGGGGCAATATCTCTTGGTATTGCACGCGCCTTATCTAAATCCAATCCAAACCTTGCAGAAAGTTTGCGTGACGGGGGATTTTTGACAAGAGATAGCAGGATGAAAGAACGTAAAAAATATGGCCAAAAGGGTGCACGGAAG
>JANLHY010000222.1 GCA_024653795.1 Candidatus Brocadiaceae bacterium
GCCTGCATGGTCTTCACCCGTTCAGGCCAGCCGTCCAGGAGAACAATATCATCCAGCAGTTTCTGGGCATACTGACTGATACGGAAGAACCACTGTTCAAGGTCTCGCTGCCGTACGGGAGTGTCGCAACGTTCACAGCATCCTTCAACAACCTGCTCATTGGCCAGCACGGTAGCACAGGAAGGACACCAATTCACAGCCGCCTTCTTTTTATAGGCCAGGTTATTTTCGTAAAGTTTTAGAAATAACCATTGTGTCCATTTATAATAATCAGGATTACAGGAAGTAATCTCTCTGTCCCAATCGTATCCAACACCCCAACGGTGGAGTTGCCGCTTCATGGCCTTAATATTATTCTTTGTCCAGTCGGCAGGATGAGACCCACCTTTGATGGCTGCATTCTCAGCGGGAAGGCCAAATGCGTCCCAACCAATGGGTGACAGCACGTTATAACCCTTCATAATCTTGTAACGTGAAACGACATCGCCGATGATATAATTTCTGCCGTGACCCACATGCAGGGTACCTGAAGGATACGGGAACATGACCAGACAGTAGAATTTTACTTTCGTACTAGTTTCATGGGTGTGGAATAACCCGCACCCTTCCCAGAATCCCTGCCATTTACTTTCGATATCAGTAAAGTTATACTCCCTCTTTGCCATCCAAAGCTCCTTAAAATCTTAACCACTGAGACACGGAAAAAGACTGAAAATATATTCAAGTTGTGCACGGAATTCCCCCTTAAAAAAGGGGGACTGAGGGGGTTGTTTATACCAACCTAAAACCCTCTTAATTAAAATGAAAATTTCTAAATTCTCTGTGTCTAATCTATTTTGCCATATTTATTCATAATAGCAAAATTCTTGAATAAATTCGGCTGCCTTTGGCAGCGACTTTTAAGCCCCCCTCTTTTTAGAGGGTAATCATACAAGATTGAAATTCCTATACTTGAACTTAAAATTTTATCAAAATATCATCCTTAATCAATTGAAATTCATATTGAAAAGCCTTGACAATCCGTATCTATCATGTTATTTTTAACATATAAAAATCTCAAATGACCGCAGAAAAGACGGAGAAAAATATGTCCGTGCTTTCTGTGGTTAAGAACATTTAGGTGGGGCTGTGGCGCAGTTGGGAGCGCGTTTGAATGGCATTCAAAAGGTCAGGGGTTCGAATCCCCTCAGCTCCACCAATAAATTCAATGGTTTCAGACATTCGATACATTTCTGTTTTCCCCTATTGTGACCAAATTCTGACCGAGCTCTAAGACCTGAACGCCGTCACGCAAACTTTCCGGACAATGATGAGTGTACCTTTGTGTCATCCGAATATCCTTGTGACCCAGCAGCTTTGAAATCGTATAAATATCAACGCCATTTTGTGCTAACCGCGTAGCAAAGGAAGTGACGGGGAAAGGTTAACCTGTCTGCGTGCAACGCACAGGCAGGAACGCATGTTGTCTGAAGATTCCACGACAGCGAGAACAATCTCGTAAATTATTAGAGGCATTGAAGGTAAAATTGCCAGAGGTGTTACCGAACCGGAATATACGTGTAGTCACAAGAAAAAAACTTCC
>JANLHY010000232.1 GCA_024653795.1 Candidatus Brocadiaceae bacterium
TGGAAGAGGCTTCAAACCCCTCCCACACTGTATTTTCTCAAAACTCCGCCCTTTCGGACGGAGACTCCTTTCTAACGGGGTGAATATCTCACGAATTACTGACTTACCCACCCCTAAATCCCCTCCCAAGAGGGGACTTTTTAACAGTAATTCATTTTCATTTTTGATCAAAGTTGCTCTGCGCCGCGTTTATTCTTGCTGAAATCTATGGTTGCCAATAGTTGGCGCATTCTTTCCTCAAAGCTATGGTGTTCAATGGCAAAATGGTGGCCTTTCCCTGCAATTCCTTCCCTTTCATCCTCATGGATGAGGTAATAGTGGATTTTATTTATAAGAGCTTCAACATCCCCTTGACGCCATTGTACTAAGTGTTCCCCATCAATAAAAAGGTCATGACAGGGAAGTTCTTCCGTAAGGAGGAACGAACCGGACCCAAGCACCTCACCTATGCGTGTTTCTATATTAAGTAAATCAGAAAGGTGTATATTTAAAACGATCTTTGATTCATTAAATATCTCATTTAATTTTATGCTATCCCATATATTAGGAATGAAGACCTTGAAATACTTTTCCAACGCAATAAGAATGTTTTTACGTCGGGGGGTTTGGTTGCCAATAAAGGTGACGTCATATTTTTTTGATATATCAAGCTTTTTGTGAATCTTTGTATTTACGGCAACGCAAGGCAGCCAGTAGACATTGCTACAACCGATGTTTTTATAAACTTGCAGGTTGGTTTTGTCATGGGAGAAGACATAATCAAAAGCAGTTGCATTATATTCCAGCTCTTTTCTTCTGAGAAGCGCTGTGTAGTCTGCCGCAGTATCGTTACCAATCTGTTCGCAATACCATAAGGCCGTTGGACAGGAGAGTGATTTGATTAATTCCGGCTGAATGAATTCACCTTTACAAACAAGAACCAGGTCAGCTTTCTGCTGCAAGAGTCTTTGGAGATTGTGTCGTTCTTGTCGAAAATCCGTACTAATGATCTTGCAACCCATCTCCTCTATTGCTGAAATCAGATGGTTTTCAAAACCCCATGGATAATTTGTTTTTTGTGCACCAACTAAGTGAACTGTTAGCATATTTTCGTTTTGTTTATTATCACAGCTTATGTGTAGTTTGGTTGCGTAACTGTAAATAAACTACGATTAATTTTATTTTTCAATATATTTATATTTAAACATTGGCCGGCGTATCTCCGGCTATTGTCTGACATTTGGGATCGTAGATTATTGTTATTTGCTAATTGGAGCATTTTTATGGTCAGATCATTTATATCAACAATTTCTTCAGGGAATGCGATGTTATCGTGTCTGGTTAGCCTGTTTGCGACTTTAACCAGAAGACCATTATACCCATCTTTTACGAATTCACTCATAGGCGGCGCATCTGTTGCTATGGCAGGTAGACCACATGCCATCCCTTCAAGGAGAGGTAACCCCAAGCCTTCTAGTCTACTTGGGAAAACTAAGATACTGCCTTTGTGATAGAGCCCCGGCGCTGGCACTGTTTCTACATGATATGTAATCCTGGAATTGTTATGAACCAGGGTTATAATTTCCGGTGGAAGCCTTTCGAGTTCTGTCTGTGCATGGATAAATAGAGTAACATCAGTATTGTATCGTGAAATTGCTTCAAAGGCTGTGATAACCGCAGGGGTCATCTTTCGGTAGTTAATACCCAACCATCCGGCATTGTGAAAAAAGGTGTATTTTCCATTTCCGTTATCTTTCGGTTTAAAAAGCTCGGTATCAATCCCCCATCCAATGTAGAAAGCCTTGCAAAAATCCTTGACTAAATGAAATGTACGTTTTGTAGAACAAAGCACAGCATCGTAAAGACTCATGTAAGGCTTCCAATCTTCCTTATAATAATCGAGATAGGTTAATATCTTTGTCCCGGAGGCTTTCGCTGCCATAACAAGATTCCAATCGTACTCTTCGTTAAATATGACCATGTCGAGATTATTACCCCGGATCCATTGGGTAAGGACATCGGGAGGGATTTGATAATCTGGATAGGTAGTTAGATTGGGGATGTCCCAATATCCTCGAACTTCCAGCTTGGGCTGGCCAAAGACCCCTCCCGTACGGGCAAAAACAAAGGTCTCATGGTTTTTTGCAATAACGTCTCGCAGGGTTTTTGTCACATAAGATTGTCCGCGTTCAAACCAAATGCTTACAAAACCAATTTTTAAACGTTTATTGTTAGAACCAGCCTCAGCAGATTGTTTGAAAGATTGTGCCTGTATCATCTGTAATTTTAGCTGAACTTTCTCCAGGTTGTTTTTAGCTTTTTTGTAATCTGGTTCAATTGATAAGGACTTTTCAAAATATTTTTTTGCTTCGTCAAACACGTTAATTGTGAAGTACAAGACACCTAAATTGTTAAAAATCGATGCGTCACCGGGGTCTAATTCAATCACCTTTTTCAGGCTGGTAATGGCATTATAAAATTGTTGAGTTTGGTGGTATATTACGGCTAGATTATAATAAGCGCTGATGAAAGAAGGGTCGGTTTCTATAGCCTTTTTATAAGCTTCAATAGCTTCTTTGCAGAGACCGTTTTCCCTAAAAAGTTCTGCTTCGCCGAGATATTTTTGAGCTATAGGTGTTGGCATAATATAAAGATACCAAAAGCGACAAGTATGGCTTTTATTTTACATTTGAGCTAAGATAGCAATATCAATACCAAACCCATGCTTTCTGTATTTAAATGTTCAGGAATTTCAATCTTTTGTGATTCCCCTCTTGGGAGGGGTTAGGGGTGGGTTCCTCGGGCTTTTGCTGGTTCAATCTTGCAGATTGAACCATGAGTTTTGAACGGGGCTGTAGATTTTGAGTTGGTACCAAATTATGAAAATTGCAAAATGTTTAGGTTCAACCGAAGACGATTGAACCAGCCAAAAGGCACCCTTTTCTTTTGCCCCTTCGGGGCTGGTTATCTTTTTATTTCTTTAACCAGGGGCTTCACCCCATAAGCGCTAAGTTAAAATTACGGATTAATTTAACCGTATAATGAATAACGAATATCGAACAAGGAATTTCGAATTATGAAGTTTTCTTATCCTC
>JANLHY010000235.1 GCA_024653795.1 Candidatus Brocadiaceae bacterium
TTAAAAGATTTCGTAGAATGTCCTTCGTTTTACGAAGGTGAAATCACGGATACATCAGGATTTGATACCAGGATTTTAAAGATTAACAAACTTAACCTAAGTGCTTAGTTGCATAAACTAGCGATAGTATTTTTCGATTGAGATCCTCGTACTTCCTGTTACCAAAGGCGATAACATATATCGCTTATCATTGCAAGTAAGCAAATGCTTCTCATCTAGTCCATGGAAGGTACCTGTTATAAAAGCCTTCGTATTTGATATGATAATATGAACCCAATGCAATACGTCGTCAGCGGTTTTGCCAGGTGCCACAGTAGGTATATGTACATACCCCATCTTGGATAAGCAACTGTAGGCATGCAGCCCGTCTGTATAAACTGTACTACCTTTGCAAATATTTGATTTTGCGAAAGATTTTATACATCGAGCATCCAGACGTTTTATAATCTTCATCTTAACATATTTGGGTTTGCGTTCTGCTGTTAAACTGACAGCAACGAGGGTTTTGGCGCGTTGTGTGCCGCGCCCTCGTTGCCCAACATCAGGTGAACCAAAATAGGCTTCATCAATTTCAACGGAGCCATGTAAGGTATACTCGTGATCACGATGAGTCATTGCAGCCCTGATCTTATGCATAATCAACCAAGATCGATCATACGGTATATTAAGCTCCTTGCTGAGTTGTAAGGCTGAATGGCCCCGTTTGTCCTTTGACACTAAAAATATTGCCCAAAACCAATACCAATTGAAAATCATGTCAACCGTAAAAAGGCAACTCACATACCGAAGATGCTTGTGGATAGTTGATTCACGACAGAAAAAGCTTGTTGCCGCAGGTCCATTACCAGTTGCGTAGCAATATGATAATTCTTGTCAGGAAATATCTAAAGTGAAAGAGAAGCTATTAAACAGGATAGAGACAAATCCGCAAATAATGTTTGGCAAGCCTGTGATAATAGGAACCAGGCCGACGGTAGAGATAATTTTAGAAAAACTTGCTTATGGAGAATCAGAGGAAGAAATAGTAAAAGAGTATCCTTTTTTGAAAAAAGAGGATATAAAAGCTGCACTTCTGTATGCCGCAAAGACATTATCGCTGGAAGAAGTATTTCAGACATAAAGTCTGAGAAATGCAGAAAAGATGAATCAAAAATGCCTTTGGATTTTCTCCCCCATTTCCCCCTTTCCCCTTTGTTTACACCCGTGCTGCAGATGTGTGTTTAATAAACCTATTGCACAACTAATCCAATTATGGCATACTGAATTTAACATGGAAATCGTTATTGAAAAAACGAAGGACTTGCCCGTCCAAAAATCTTCCATCGAAATTGTCGAACGCAAGGGACTTGGGCATCCGGATACCTTATGCGACCGTGCGGCGGAAGAGTTGAGCATTGCATTTTCTCAATATTATCTGAAAAAATTCGGCAGGGTACTGCATCATAATATCGACAAATGCCTCCTGGTGGGTGGACGTTCTGAGGTTTGTTTTGGCGGTGGTAAGGTAACGACTCCCATACACCTGATTGTTGTAGGAAGGGCGGTAGAAACTGTAGGAAATGAAAAGATGCCTCTGGAAGAAATCGCCCGTGAAACGACTCACAAATGGCTGAACGAACGGATGCGATGCCTGGAACCGGAAAAAAACGTCGTTGTCGAAACAAAGATTAGAACAGGCAGCGTGGATCTGCGAGCGACCTTTGACAGCTCAATTCCACTGGCAAACGATACCTCCATTGGCGTCGGTTTTTCTCCCCTGACAGAAACGGAGTCGCTCGTTTATAAAACAGAGCAATTCCTGAATTCACCAGAAGTAAAACGGGCATATCCGATGGTTGGTGAGGATATCAAAATCATGGGCATAAGAATACATGACCGTATAAACCTTACGATTGCCATAGCTTTCATTTCAAAATTTATTTCGTCAAAAGAGGAATATTTTAAAATGAAAGCGAAGCTGGTTGAATATATACAGGTCTTTGTGAAAACATTGACGACTCTCGATGTCGCCATTACCATCAATGCGGCAGACAACTATGAAAAAGACATCTATTATTTAACGGTAACTGGTACCAGCGCTGAGTGTGGTGATGACGGTCAGGTGGGCAGGGGAAACAGGGCAAATGGGTTGATTACGCCTTACCGACCAATGACCCTTGAGGCCACTGCAGGGAAAAACCCCATTACCCATACCGGTAAATTATACAATTTGGTTGCCAACGAAATATCCAGAGAAATAACCAATGACCCTGATATTTTTGGGGCTGACTGTTATCTTGTAAGTCAGATAGGCATGCCCATCACGGAACCACAACTGGTACATGTAAAAATCCATTCGAGTCTTGCAAAAAAGGCAGTGGAAGAAAAATGCATGAGCATTGTAAAAAAGCATCTCAACCAAATGCCCCAATTGTGGACTGGCATTTTAGAAAAACGTTATTCGTTGTTTTGACGAGACATCGGCTTAGAAGTTGAAAATTGTGAGTTACAAGTTATTCCTACGTTGTCCCCCTTAACAAAGGGGGAGTCAGGGGGTTGTGTTTTTCTGGGCTATTCCCCATTTTCATGAGGACAAGTTTACAACCCCCTTACCCCCTTTTTTAAGGGGGATTTTATACAAGCTGAAAATCCGCATTCCACAATCTAAAATCAAGTTATTGCCGGTTGAAGGATTAGCTTATGGTTGACAATTCTATGGTCAAAGGCACTCTGGTCACCTTTCTGGTCGGGATCACTGAACTCAGTCCCGATACCTCAGAAATCGTTGACGTAAAAAAGCTCAAAAGCTCTCCATCGTATCCTGACGTTATTCCAAAACAGATGGTGGTCAAGGTAGAAAAGAGGACTATAGAAGAAAGGAGTGTTGATTTACTAGTAAAATTCTGCCCGCCGGGGGTTGTCATCGTGGAAGCATCAATCGATTTGGATAATATCCTGGGTGATCATGTCTTTGATATCAAACGAAGTCTTATTATAGAGTGCAGGGCGATCTTATGGGAATACCATTGCAACCCTTATTTTGACGAGGAGTACAGTGTGTACTGTGTTTCTGATTACAAGGGAGACCCGGAAAATGTAATCTCAGAACGCAAGGATAGTATTGCAGGCCTTCTGAAGACAGAACGGATGCCTCTTGACGAGGAGGAAATTAATACAACGCTCAAATTTAATATTAAATATTTAAAGGACGATATTACAATTGTGGACTGGGATGGTGCATTCGTATTTGATCCGCGCGGTGATTTTGCCAGCAATATCGAGCTTTTCGAGATTGCTAATCTCCAATTGTTGAAATTGAGGGTATTGGAACATGAGGTAGAAGAACGATTGGAGAAGGCCGCACGGCTTTTACAAAGAACTACCGGGAGGAAGATACCATGGCTCAAATCCCGTGAGATCAGACATTCCTTGCGTGAAATTATACAGATCCGTACTGAATCCATCCAGGAATTTGCTGCCACAGAACGTAATATTAACCTCATTGGGGATTGGTATTCAGCCCGTTTGTTTGACCTGATAACCAAAAAATTACACCTGGAGGAATGGAAGGCGAATGTTAACAAAACGCTTGATGCCCTGGAAGACATTTACAGCATGATCTCTGAAAATTTTTCCATGTCCTTTTCCACCACCCTGGAATTCATCATTACCTTTGGTTGGTTTATTTTATTAGTCGGTTATTTTTTTCTATTCTTTTTAGAGGTATTTTATAAGAGATAACTTATGAGAAAATGTCTGTTCTTTACTATTGTATGTCTGGTGACTGGGTTGGTTGTAATACCTTTCGGCGCCTTTGCAGCAGCTAAAATTAAACTATCACACATTACGCCTAAAATTGTGCGACAGAACGACATTAAGATATTTTCCATTAAAGGGTCGGGATTTCAAAAAGGAGCCGGGCTCGATCTGGGGGAAGGGATTACGGTACTTTCAGTAAATATAGCAGATAAGAAAATAAAGGCGCATATCACTGTGGATCTGGTTGCATCGACGGGCAAAAGGGATGTTGTAGTTACAAACCCTGATGGTGGAAAAGGACAAAAGAAAAGGGGTTTACTGGTCAAGAAGTGCACTGAAAATTGTGAAGATTTTGGGCCTTTCGAAGGTAATCCTATTCCGATCCATGACAAAAATTCAAGTCAGTATAGAACTGATTGTACAAATGCTGCATGTCACAGGAACAAGCTAAAAGAGACAAGTCTGGATTCTTCAATTATGACGTTTCATGTCCTCAAGGTCTTGGATCCTAACTTTTCCAAATTTTTTGGTAAGACAACTGATAAAAAATGCTTATATTGCCATAAAGGCACAGACCTTGTAGAATATTCTGCGGGAAATTTAAGGAAGAACGTAGATGTTTTATCATGTTATTATTGTCATACGAAAGGCAGTCTCGGTAAGGAATTCTATGTCCCAATTGATTAAAAAAGGAGGGGTTGATGAATATTGAAACCTCAATTGAACAAACAAAAGATAATAGCTCTAATAACAAGTTCAAGGTCACTCGCAGGACGTTTATTAAGATTGGGGGCGCAATAACTGCAACAGCCATCTGTGGCTGCGGTTTTGAGTTGAGGAATCTTTATACCATTGATGATGATATAAACCCTGATCCAAATGCCGGAGATACTGGAGTAAAGGTCATCCGCACTGCCTGTATGATGTGTAATGCCGGTTGCGGCTTGCAGATTAAAGTGAAAGATGGGGTAGCTCTTATGATCGAGGGTAATCCTTTTTGTCCCCATACCAATGACTATTCTACAGCAGGAACAGAGGCTGTCCTATCTGACATTTCAGAGCCAGATAAATACCCAGGCGCTCTCTGTGCCCGTGGCAATGGTGGGTTGAAAACCCTTTATGACCCCTATCGCATAAAACAGCCTTTAAAGAGAACCGGGGCAAGGGGTGAAGGGAAATGGCAGGCCATCTCATGGAAGCAGGCATTTGGTGAGATTATAAATGGAGGAACCCTTCCCGAAGGCGCTTTTGAAGGTTTAAAAGCTATACGAGGAAAACCGGATTCTTCTAAAAGGGCCTCTGAAAAACTTGGAACTGATGACACAAACTTTGCGTCTGAGGCCAAAGACGGAGACCCGGCAAACTTCGGTTTCAAGGCGAATCGCTATGTCTGGATCAGAGGCAGGGATCAAATTTCACAGATTACGAAGAGATTTAACGGTTCTTATGGAACTGTGAACCATATTGAACATTCATCACTTTGTAATACCAACTATTCAATACCCGCCAAGACCACCTTTACAGGTCCGAAAAGCGCAAAATACTCATACATGCGGGTCGATCTTGATAATGTGGAATACCTTATCCTTCTGGGCACGAATCCCCTGGAGGCTAATGTAGGCACTCCCTATTGGGCTAGAAAGCTCATGGCCTTTAAGGCCAACGGCGGGAAGCTGATTGTTGTCGACCCATTTTTTACCCACACAGCTTCAAAGGCAGACACATGGATACCAATTAAACCAGGAACAGACTTAGCCATGCTCATGGGAATAATGCGATGGATACTCGATAATAATCGCCACCAAAGTAATTATCTTTCGATACCAAATGAGAATACTGCAAGCTCAGCCGGTTACAAAAACTATACAGACGCTGCTTTCCTCGTTAAAACTGCTGAAGGGAAGGGAGAGGAATTTCTCAATGCCTCAGAGGCGGGCTTACTAAAAGGGGTAACGACCCTCACTTCAAATATCAGTTCCACTGACAAGACGATAAGCGTTCAAAGCACAAATACACTTCCATCAAAGGGTTTTGTAAAGATTGGAGACGAGATACTCTATTACCCGGAAAAGGATGATACAAAGAATACTCTTGGGACGTCTACAAACGGTTGCACCAGGGGAAGCTTTAATACAAAGGCCGCATCTGCCAATGCGGAAACACCAGTGATAATACCTTTTGTGGTACGAAAGGCCGATGGACGTATTGCGCTTTACTCCTATGCTGCTTCTGCTGCCCTTGATTGGTCAGGAACGGTAAATGGCCATGAGTGTTCCACATCCTTTAAACTTTTAAAGGATCGGGTAACAAGTAAGACCTTAGAAGAATGGGCGTCACTCTGCGAAGTTAAAACAGGCGTTATCCAGACTCTGGCTGATGAATTGTCAAACGGTTATAAAAAAGTATGCGTTGAGGCGTACAGGGGATCCTGGGGACACACAAATGGCTACCAGACTTCACGGGCTTTAAATATTTTGAATACCCTTCTCGGAAGGGTTGACAAAATTGGCGGATACTGCACCTCAAAACGCTTTGGTGGAAAGGAACCATCGAAACCGGTATCAAGCAGTTTGACGAGCGGCGTGAGGATTGACAGGGCGGGATCAAAATACGAGGGAACAGTTACTAAACCCACAAGACAATGGTACCCTGTTGCAAGCGTTGTTACTCAGGAAGCAATTCCGAGCATGGCAGCAGGTTATCCCTATAAATGCAAGGCATTGATGCTTTATATCCATAATCCCGCTTACACGCAGCCAAATACCAAAGGGGTTAAAGACGCTCTAACCAAAAAAGAGGGAAGTAACTATGCAATTCCTCTTATCGTATCCTGTGCCATTTTTATGGATGAAACGGCGGCTTTCTGTGACTATATTCTGCCTGATAGTACATATCTCGAGAGATATTCACTACCCTTTACGAGTTATCCAACACTCAAAACAAAAGCTGCTACTATACGGAGACCTGTAATTGGCTCATATAAGGATATTTCAATAGAAGGAAGATCGGCGAGGATATATATACCAGATGGAAGTTCTTTGGATGGTTCATCCTTTGGCAGCGCAGACAAACTACTGAAAGCCTGGAGCGGGCCTATGCCCTATGATGAGCAGTTGATTCAGATGGCAAAGAAACTCGATCTTCCAAATTTTGGCGCTGATGGAATGGGCGCGGGTAAACACCTCGACACAGCTTACCAATTCTGGGATGAGACATTAGCCCTTGGTGATTTTCCCAATGGACTTGGCGATGAGGGTGCATCTGGCTCTCCAGGAGATAGCGCTGACACCTATATGGTCATGGGTGGCAGATGGGAAAATCCGGCTCAGGTTGAAGATCCAAACGCATCGGGGTGGGCAAAAAACAGGTATGGTGATCTGATCAACATTTTCTCAGAAAAGGTTGCCCATAGCAAAAATGCCCTTACGGGTGAAAAATATTCAGGTATTCCTGTCTGGGAAGAGCCAAATATAGGGCTAAAAGGAAATAAACCCGAAGACACCGAATATAAATATACCATGAATACTTACAAGAGGGCATGGCACGTTCAATCAAGGTCTACAAGCAATGAATGGCTGCTTGAACTCCAACCGGAAGGATTCATATATCTCAACTCATCGGATGCCTCAAGTCTTGGTGTACTGACCGGTGATACAGTCAAGGTGGCGTCACCTAATGGGCAAAGCACGGAAGGTAAAGTCAGGGTAATTAAAGGTCTCAGGCAGAAATCTGTTGTCATTGATTTTCATTTCGGAAGGGAATGGTTTGGTTCAAAGACATATAGCGTCGATGGTGAAGATTCTGCGTATGACCCCAAAATTGGTGTTGGTCCAAACGCAAATTTGATACAGAGGAGTGACCCTGATTTCCCGGATATATGCCTTACAGACCCCATTTCCGGCCAGGCATGTTTTTATATAACTAAAGTAAAAATCGGAAAAACGGTAACAGTTTAGTTTTTTGAAAAATTCCTGTAACGAAGCGGTTATCATGCAATGTAGGGGTAATTCATGAATTACCCCTACATACTGTCACGAAGGCATTTTCAACCACTAATGTTTTCAAAAAACTAAACTGTTACGAAAAACGTAAGAAAAGAATTCTACAAGCTTTTCCTCTGTAAACTCTGTGGTTAAAGAAAGGAGGCTTTGAAAGATGGGCCAATTAGGTTTTAAAATAAATCTCGCTAAATGTGTTGGATGCAGGGCATGCGTTGTGGCTTGCAATGCCGAGATGAACACTGTTAAAGGAACACGGTATAGAACTGTCGTTGAAAAACAAGGCGGGACCGAAACAGAACCAAAGCGTCTTTTTGTCACCATGTCATGTTTTCATTGTAAAGACCCAGCGTGTTTGAAATCCTGTCCTGTGAATGCCATAACCAAGGATGAAAATTTTGGCATTGTGCTCATTAACCAGGATAAATGTATTGGCTGTAAGTATTGCGCTAAGGTCTGTCCTTACGGGGCCCCAGTATTTAATGAGAGCACAAAAAAGATGGAGAAATGCACCTTTTGTGTTCACAAGGTACTCAATGAGGATAGAAGTACCCTTACAGGTTTGAAACCCGCGTGTGTAAATACCTGCATTGGGAAAGCCCTTGATTTTGGCGAAAATGCCGGCAATACAGGAGATGCACCGTCTGGATTTGCCTCTAGGGATTATACGAATCCTTCTGTTACCTTTGATTGGGGCTGGATGGAACCGTGGTAGTTGCTTAGCTGTAGAGACGCATTGCAATGCGTCTCTATTGAATGGATAAATAACAATGGGATTTCCAGACTTGTTAGAAGATACTATTGACAGTTATGCTGAATTAGCTTTTGGTCGAAGCAATTTCTATATTTGCATTGCGGAAATTACCCTCGACTTTGTACAATCTGACATTACTTATAATTTAATTGTATAGGAATTTTCATTTTATTTATGCGGGTACAGGGTGGCATAGATTATTCCCCTCTTGGGAGGGGTAAGGGGTGGGTTCCTTTCCCCGTTTTCACGAGGACAAGGGTCGTGAAATCTCAGTGAATATTTCACGAATTACCGCCTTACCCACCCCTAAATCCCCTCCCAAGAGGGGACTTTCTAATTTAATTGACTAAATTATTCGCTATTACAATATTTTTTGTATTCCTCGGGAGTATTCAGGTTGATAAGGGATAGCATAGATGCATCCAATCCCGCGAATTCCTTTTCATCGACGATCTTCACTTTTACGTCTGAGAAAAAGTCAATGATCCTCAATCTTCCTTCCTCAAGGCAGCGATACATCGGCTGTATACAATTTTTGGAATAAAAGGCATGCATTGGTTCCAACCCGCGATTTGTTTGCGGTACAACTACATCATAACCGTTTATCTGACTTTTGAGGTAGAGAATTAGCTTTTCATTAATGAAGGGCATATCACAGGCAATTACAAAAGCATGAGAACTTGTAGCACGTTTCAGTCCGGCGCAAATACCACTAAGTGGGCCTTTTTCTGGCATTATATCGGATACAATCGGTAATTTCAAGCTGGTGTAGGCTTTCGCATCATTAGCAGACAGGATGATTTCATCAAAGATTTTACTCAGCATCATTACCTGATGTTCGATGAACGTTGTAGAACCATACTTAAGAAATGCTTTATTCAAGGCCATTCTTCGGCTTTTTCCACCCACCAGTATAATTGCCGTCACGGCATATCCTCCAGCATTCATATTAAATCAAAAAACATTGACACTGTAATTTTAACTGTGATATAATCCAAAATCAATTTTATACATTTTTTCGTATTACTATAACTCTTTTTAATTGAAATGTGGACTATAATGAAAACTTATGTATGTGCTATTCTTTTTGCTGTAACAATTTCTGCGGGGTTGTTTTTTAACCAAACAATCTTTGGAGAAGTGAAAAATACTACCAAACCCATAAAAGACGACCTGTCTGCTGTCGCACAGGCAGGACCGAAAATTATCACCGATAAAAACATCGTAGCAATTGTAAACGGCCAAAAAATCCCCAGGCAGGAACTTTATAACCTATTGACTGATACGTACGGAGAAGATGCACTCGATGTGCTTATCCGAAGAACATTAATTTATCAAACGGCGCAAAAAGAGCATATAAGTGTCAGCAATTCAGAAATAGGACAAAAGTTAAAAACCATAGTTAATAATGAAATCGACGCCTCAATGCAGGCGTATCGAATAAAAGACAGAGCAGACTTTGAAAAAGAGTTAGTCAAAAATGGCATTAGTCTCGCACAAGTTGAAGAAAAAATATCCAAAAAGATGAGAAAACAGGCTGAACTTGAAATTCTTACCGAAAAGATTATAGCAAAAACAATTACCATCACGGAGGAAGAGTTACAAAAAGTATACAATCAGGTGTATGGCGAAAAGATCGAGGCCAGCCAGATCGTCTTCAAAACTCGCAGGGAGGCTGAAGAGGTGCTCAAAAAATTAAAATCAGGCGCCGATTTTGCCACCCTTGCAAAAAACGAATCTATCGATCGAGCCTCAGCAGTACAGGGCGGCAAGATGCAGCCTTTTAGCCCAAAGGATGGTATCGGAGCGCAGGTCGCACATTTAAAGGTCGGTGAACTTAGTGATATTATCAATACGGATTATGGTAATCATATCATTAAAATCAGCGATAAAAAGGCCGCTAGTAACAAGAGTTTCAAGTCTGTACGAGGAGAGATGGAAAAGATCGCCAGGAACCAGCATTACAAAGAAAGACTCGGTCCCTGGTTGATTAGCCTGATAGAAAATGCTTCGATCACTAAAAATCTGACTACCGATTAGCGAGGCGAAGCCTCAGACCGATACTTGTCCTCATGAAACTCGTCCTCGTGAATACGGGGAATGGGGAATAGCCCAGAAAAAACACAACCCCCTAAATCCCCCTTTGTTAAGGGGGACTTAAAGGGATAGGGAGATATGGTAATTATAATCTTTTTGTGTATGAATGCTAAACCGAAAACAAGCCTGCCTGTGCGATGCACGCAGACAGGCCGGAGATGGGCGAATCCCCGATCTGAGTCGAGGACAAGTGTAGCCCCAGAGGGGCGACCTGTTTGTAGTAGAAATGAAATTTAAACACCAAAAAAAGCTCCGTAGGAGCGACCTGATGTAAGCTGGTAGGTCAGGCGTCCTCGCCTGACATTATGATGACAAGCGGGGACGCCTGTCCTACCTCTTCAGAAAAACTATGAGGTTGCATATTTGTTTGACAAATAAAATAAACAGGCCGCCCCTACGGAGCTAAATACATTAATTCGTATTTAATGCTACAAACAGACCGCTCCAAAGGAGCTAAAGAAAAACAAAAAACCTTGCAGTTTTTAAGGTTAGGTTGAGGAACGAAACCCAACATTGATATCTCGACAGGTTCTTCTATAAGAAAGAATATAATGCCTGAAGATTTTGTAATTAATATTGCCAACAGGGTTAAGCAGTTGCCTCCTTACCTGTTTGGGAGATTAAATGCCCTAAAATACGAAAAACGGCGCAATAATATCGACGTTATTGATCTCGGCATGGGGAATCCAAACGATCCTACACCACAACCGATCATTCAAAAATTATGCGAGGCTGTACAGGATCCAAGAAATCACAGATATACCGTCTCAGCTAACGGCATATTCAATCTCAGGCGTGAAGTCGCCAGATATTACGAAAAGCAGTTTAATGTAACCCTCGATCCGGAAAAAGAAGTAGTTTGTACCATTGGATCAAAAGAAGGGATATCTCACCTGTGCCTGGGATTACTAGATCCCGGAGAAACTGCCTTAGTTCCTAATCCGGCATTTCCCATTCACATTCATGCCGTAAATCTTGCTGGTGGCAACGTAATAAGTGTGCCGCTTACAGAAGACGAGAAATTTTTGCCAAACTTAATGAATACGGCCAAAAGCCTTATCCCGCGACCCAAGATACTCATTCTCAATTTTCCCCATAATCCTACTGCCGCTACCACTGAAATAGGCTTTTTTGAGGAGATTGTGGCATTTGCCAGAAAATATAATATTATCGTTATCCACGATTTTGCATATTGCGGGATTGCATTTGACGGTTACAAGCCGCCGAGTTTCTTACAGGTCAAGGGCGCTAAAGATATTGGCGTAGAATTCAATACGATGTCTAAATCGTTTAATATGGCTGGCTGGAGATTGGGCTTTTGCGTGGGAAACAAAGACCTCGTCAGTACCCTGGCGAAGGTCAAAGGCTATTATGATTACGGCATATTTCAACCGGTACAAATTGCCTCAATTATCGCGCTCAGAGAATGCAACAAATATACGAAAGAGCAGGCAGGAATTTACCAAAACAGAAGGGATGTGCTTTGCGACGGCCTTAACCGTATCGGATGGAATGTCAAGAAACCAAAGGCATCCATGTTTGTGTGGGCGCCTATCCCTGAAAAATGGCGGTCTATGGGTTCCGTAGATTTTGCCTATAAACTTATGAATGAAGCCGAGGTTTCCGTTGCCCCTGGCGCAGCTTTTGGAGAAAATGGCGAGGGATACCTGCGGTTGGCGATTGTAGAGAATGAACTTCGTCTAAAACAGGCT
>JANLHY010000268.1 GCA_024653795.1 Candidatus Brocadiaceae bacterium
CGGAATATGTCAATGGAAATTAGACACTTTATTAAATAATTTAGACTCTAAAGGTAGAGTCGGATTTTGTTTTGGTTGATTAATCCAGGCAGCCACAGGCATACTTGGGGGTTTAGGTGAAATTCCTTTGAATCGTTTGGGGTGATTTTCAAAGGCGGTTTTTAAGACAAGACACCGTTCTTTCATAATTTGATTCGTACGTCCATAGTGGACGTCTTCTGGTTTCAAAAGTCCGATGCCGGAATGATGATGTTCTCTGTTGTACCAGGTAAAGAAACTCTTACAGAATGCCCTTGCATCCTCAATTGAGCCGAAATTATCCGGGAAATTCGGCCTGTACTTGAGGGTTTTAAATTGTGACTCCGAATAGGGATTGTCGTTACTGACGTAAGGGCGAGAATGGCTTTTTGTTATTCCCAGATCAGACAGAAGAAACGCCACAGGCTTAGATGTCATGCTTGAGCCGCGATCGGCGTGGATCACCAGTTGTTCAGGCCTGATAGCTTGTTTTTGACAGCTATCAGCGATAAGCCGTTGTGCCAATACGGCCTGTTCACGGTGCGCAACCATCCATCCGACGACATAACGGCTGAAGATGTCGAGAATGACATAGAGATAGAAATATGTCCACTTTGCAGGTCCTTTGAGTTTTGTTATATCCCATGACCATACCTGATTAGAAGCCGTTGCCAGAAGCTCCGGTTTTTGGTAACCGGGTCTAAGCAACTGGTTTCTTCTTTCACGTACTTCACCATGTTTTTTAAGGATACGGTACATGGTTCTTATGGAGCACAGGTAGGTTCCTTCATCAAGCAAAGTTGCATAAATCTCATGCGGCGCCTTATCAATAAAGCGTTCGCTATGTAAAATATCAAGAACCACTTGCTGTTCCTGTTCTGATAATGCCAGTGGAGGCATCGAAGATACACTTTTACAAGCAAGGCCTTTTTTGCACTTTTGGTAGTAATAATAACTCGCTCTTGGTATACCCAGCGCCTTGCAGGCCTTTTTAACGTGCACATTGTGAGCAAGAGATTCAGCAGCATGCATCATATCTTCTCTCCTGTTGAGTCCAGTGGCTTCTGAAGTATTTCCGAGAGTTTTTTTTGGACGTCAATAATGGTTTCTGCCTGTTTGAGTTTCTCTTTTAGCTGATGGTTTTCTTTTTCCAGTTCAGCAATGCGACAAACGGAAGGATCAATGTTTTTCGCCTTTGGGCCCCGATGTTTTGGGGAAAGGGCTTCCAGGACACCTTTCTTATGTTGACGACGCCATGTGGTGAGATTGGACGAATAGAGTCCTTCGCGGCGTAAAAGCGCCCCCATTTGACCCTGCGAAGTACATGCTTCTGCCTCCTGAAGAATACGGAGTTTGTATTTCGCAGTGAATTTCCTGCGGATAGACTTCTCTATTACCTCAGGATCAGGAAAACGACCGCTTTGGATTGCGCTGCCAGTGGAAACTCCAGTCGCCCTACGGGCTCCTTCCGTTTCCACTGGCATGTTATCTGTTTTCAGGTTTATTGTACTACTGCTATTATTCATAGATTTTCTCCTTTCCACCCTACACTAAACTATATGGGGGAAAGTGTCCAACTATTATTGACACAGAGGG
>JANLHY010000281.1 GCA_024653795.1 Candidatus Brocadiaceae bacterium
CGTTCGAGCATGTTGTTCGTGTAAATATGCAGTTTGTGCTCGCGCGGAAAATGGTAGTACGTCAGCGTTTCCTCGACACCATTCTCGAAGGTCTCCGCGGCTTTGTGGAGCTTCATTTCACGGAGCTTCCCGGCCACGTACTTCGCTTTCTTCCTGGATTGTTCGAGGTCCTCCTGCGCGTGAACCGCACGCAGCATTGCGCCGACCTCCTTCGCCTTTCCTTTCGGTACCACGCTGAGAACGTTCCTGTGGAAATGGAACGTGCACCGCTGCCAGCGCGCGTCCGGAAACGTCTCGCAAAGCGACTCGATCAGCCCGAGACACTTGTCGCTGATGAACAGCCTCGTTCCCGTGAGACCGCGTTCCTTGAGGTGCCGCAGGAACGAAAGCCAGCTTTCCTTGTCCTCCTTCAGACCTTCGCGAACCCCCAAAACCTCGCGATAGCCGTCACGATTGACGCCCACCGCGATCAGCACCGACACGTTGCGCACCTCGCCGCCCCAGCTACGCTTCAGATACATGCCGTCGAGATAGACGTATGGGTGCTCGCCTTCGATCGGCGACGCGAGCCACTTCTCGATGTTCACGTACACCTTCTTGTTCAGTTCGCTCAGCGTGCTCGGGCTGACCTTCGTGCCCCAGAGCGCTTCCGTGATGTCCTCGACTCTTCGAACCGACACTCCCGCCAGGTACATCTCGATCAGCGCTTCCTCCACCGACGACTCGCGCCGTCTGTAGCGTTCGATTATCTGCGTCTCGAAAGGCAGCGTCCGCAGCTTCGGCATCTTGAGTTTCACCTTGCCCGCCTTCGTGTCCAGATCGCGCGTGTAATGGCCGCTGCGATAGTCCCGGCGGTCCTCCGTGCGACCGTACCTCGGAGCGTTGCAAAGCTCCTCGGCTTCCGCGTCCAGCATTGCGTTCAGCGTCTGCTCCACCGTTTTCCTGACTGTTTCATTCAGATGTTCCTTGACCAAACCATCGTCGATGCTCACAATACCTTTCGGCTTCGCGCCGTCCACAGAATCCAAACTGGTTGACATTTCGGTCCTCCTTTACAATTAAGCAAAAAGTAAACAATCTGCGTAGCAGATCGAGGACCGAATTTTCTTTGACCCGCTAACGCGGCTCAATCCAATTTGCGAAAGAAATCGTACGTCATCGCTCTTTTCTTCGCCGCCGTTGCGATCACGCCCCCGTCACGGTTTTGCCCCGCCGTTCACATCCGGGATGCGCTCCGATACTGATCCACAGGGGAACTATCTGTGAGGAAATTATCGAGAAGAATCGCTGATCTGGACGCTGAATTTTGCATTTCTGATCAGAATTTAGTTTTTGCGCCACGCTAGAGTATGGTTGGGAGCATCGATGGAAACGGAATTGGCTGAAAACTCTGGATTCATTGCTCACCTTCGAGATTGATTAGTTTTTGAGTCCCTAGGGTCGTCGTCGTTGCCGTGGCCGCGATCCCTATCATCACCTCGGTTTCCTTGTCCGTGTCCGGGATTGTCGTCGTCATTCCCATCGCTACCTTTGTCTCCTTGACCAAAACCCTTGTCTCATTAATCTTCTGGCTGTAATTGTAATGATGACTACGACTACTAAGCAAAATATTCCAATAGCCCATGCATACAATGGTACGCTTGAAAGATAAATTTTCCACTCCGATTTTTGATCGCTTGAAGACTCCTTATCAACTTGATCGTCTGACTCATCTGATGGTGAACTGCCATTTGGGTTATCTTGACTTGACGTCTGTTGGCCTGACCCTCTCTCCGACTCATACTGATCAATTGTGATCTCCTGAAAATTTGCAAAGCGGTTCCTAAAAATTATTTCACTATCTTGTGGTTGGTTTCCAAAGTATTCCGCAAGCTGCGATGATTCCCCACTCTCTTGTAGCATTTTACCGTATAGATACAACAGGCGCTCCATACTTCCTGGAAACTCGTTTCTAAAACGAGTCTCAAAGCCTAATCTTTCATCGTCTTCAATGTGTCTGTCCTCAGCGAGTAAGCTCAAAACACTCGGCAACAGGGGGAAGTCTGCCTGGAGAGCCAGCTCTCTAAGCATGTGATGCGCAAGCTCTGGATCAGCGTTCATTTCATCGATAGCGTACTCTCCTTCATTATCTGGAAATCCGCGTTCAAGGTAGCGCGCTTTCAAAAAAGACAAATAGTTTCCATAGGTGGAATCTCTGTAAGCGGAATTCTTGTAAATGGAGAGCAACCTTGAAAGCTCCCGCCATTGGTCTAAAAGCCAATTTCGTTCATATACCACATTGAACAATCTATTGCGCAGAAACTCGTTCTGAATTATCTGTTGCTCAAGCTCTATGTCATCTCCCGTGGGCGCGATCACTTCTAATGAACAGCGCGGTATGGCAACATTGTCCATATTATGATTGTATACTTCAACATCATAGAAACCAACATCGTTAAAATAGGTCACCCTTCCTTCTCCATCATGTGAAATCAATACTGTTTCAAGAACAAAGGATTCTGAAGCCTCGAATTTTGAATGCGGAGGGATAATAAACTGCGGAAAACTAGAATGCGTAAAATAATTTTCGAATGGTGCCCTATGGATTGATGCCCCACCAATTCTGTTAATTTGATGACCACTAAAACTTATATTCGTCCCCATGAAGTCTAGCCTGAAATCTAAGGCTACGTCTGAAGAATTATTTATTGTAATAAAAAGACGGCGCGGTTCAAATGTCAGAGCTCGCTCAGGAGCAATTCTTGCTTCTACGGATATCTTTGAGGCTACTTCTTCAGGCAACTCTTTCGCATTTGATGTGTTTGAAGCATATAGGAGGATAACCAACATCAGACATAGTGCGAACAGTCGGTTGAGATACTTTTCTGAAACGTAACAACAACTTTGTACCATAATTGCTACCTTGTGAATCTGTATCCTGGGCTTGTC
>JANLHY010000284.1 GCA_024653795.1 Candidatus Brocadiaceae bacterium
TATCTTGCTACAAACAGGTTGCTCCTGACGGAGCTCATGATTGACCTGTCTGCGTGCAACGCACAGGCAGGTCAATTTTTCAAAAGACTAAATTGATACAATTTGAGAAGTTGAGAAATTGAGAAAACAGCAAGGCTCATCTTCCCAACTTCACAACTTCCCAACCTCTTAGCTTCACATTTTGTGTCCTTTGTGCCTTTGTGGTTAAATTTGTTTTGTTTGCGGCTTTGCTGCACTATGTTTTTCTTCAATAATCTCTGCAGTAAAGGTATAAACTTCCACATCTCCGTATTTCCACGAGTCACCCGGTAAACCAGCCTTGCCCGAACAGCAGTGTGACAGAAATTCTTCCTTGCTCCACCCGGTTTCTGTGGCAACTTGCGGCAAGAAACACCCTATTTGTGCGCCCCTTTTTATAAATATACCGTGTTTGCCAAGTTCAAAATCAAGTGGATTTTGAATTAGCTTTAGCGTGGATAATACAGATATCTCAATTTCCAGGCGGTTCAGTTCGGAGGGTTTTATGCGATTAAATTCAAATCGGGGGTCTTCCGTTGCCGATGAAATAGCCGTCTCTGAGACTAATTGATAGAGTGGAATGTCGGAAACGAAACGACCAATACAGCCGCGGAGTTGCCCGTGAGTTTTCAGAGTGACAAAGGCGCCTTGCTGTTCTTGAAGGCCTGGATGATCACAGGAAATATATGGCATTGGCTCCTGTTTCACGGCGGCCTCAATGCTCTTTCGTGCAATGTCTAAAAGAATTTTTTTCGCGTCCTCTTCCATTTGAATATGTGCCATATCAGTTGTCAAAGAAAAATCGATAGAATTGTGTTGGCTTTTAAAGACTACCTGATTTCCTCTGCGTAACCCCTGACCTCGTTCGATACGCTTTCCGGAACGATAGCAACTATAGTTTGCATGCCCTTCCCAATCCGGCTTGCAATCTTTGAGGTATTGATTTTGTCACACGTCGGCTTGGTACAAAATAACAGGACGCCAAAGATTATTACACCGCAAAAGACAAGCCCTTTCAGAATCCCTAATAATGCGCCAAATAGCCTGAGACCAAACCCTATCTTCCACCTCTCCATTATCCTCTTTAGGATATCTGTAAAGATGTACGTGGCAATGAATGCAACCCCAAAGACGATAAAGTAACTTAATAAATTGGCGGTAGCAGGTGTGAAGATGCCCTTCATGGCGCTACCTAATATGCTATGGAAGAAGATTGCGGCAAAAAAGGAGACCAATAAACAACCGATTCGCAGGAGTTGAAGTACCGGACCACCGGCAAGCCCCAAGGCTGTGGAGAAGAACAGGACGGCAAAGATTGTGTAATCAATCCAATTCATTTCTTTTCCTTCTTCCGTTTCTCTTTTGGGTTTGATAAAAAATCATTTACCAATCCCTTGATGATATGCTCCAAATTGTCCTTGGACAGTTTTACCGAAACCTTGGGATCTCTGGTCGTGCCCCGTATTTCTATCGGCAGCTCATTTTGTTTTAAAAGTAATCCCGCAATTTTTTCAACGTTCTTGTCCATGTGTTCTTTACTAAACCTAACCGTGGCATTATAAGAAATTGAACCATCTAATTTGGTCACACCGGATGCATTCAAGCTCAAGAGGGGACCTTGAATATCCATTTTTGGTGTAGATATCTTGCCGTCTTTGATTTGGATTACGGCTTCCATCAAATCAAATGAATACACATCCTTGACCCCTATGATTTCCAATATAGAAGAAATTAACCTGTTCCCCCTGATATATCCATTTCTCACTTCCAGTTTCATATCACCGGCAAGTTTTTTATTGAGGATTTCCTTGCCCATCCCGTTCCCACGCAAAAACCCTGTAAGGCTGAGAATACCTCCTACCTCTCCATCTCTTGTTGTAAATATCGGCAATATGCTGAGAAACGGGTTATCCTGGGTAATGTGAATATCTCTTGCCTCTACCGAAATGTCAAATGCC
>JANLHY010000292.1 GCA_024653795.1 Candidatus Brocadiaceae bacterium
ATTTCCACAACTCTATGTTGACGCCGCTGACATACTTCTCTTTAATCCTTACATGCAGACGCTTGAATACGCTGTCGGGCGTGGTTTCCATACCTCTGCTATTCAGCGTACACAGGTGCGTCTCGGTGAAGGTTGTTGCGGTCGGGCTGCTGTTGAGCGTCGTCCCATCTTTATTCACAATCTGCGCGAAGAATCGGGTGTTCGCAGTAAGCAATTATCAATGGAGGAATCATTTGTCTCTTACTATGCGGCGCCGCTCATTGCAAAGGGGCAGGTAAATGGCGTGTTAGAGGTCTTTCATCGCGCGCCGTTTGCGCCAGATCAAGAATGGTTAGGGTTTCTGGAGATGCTTGCCGGACAGGCTGCTATTGCTATAGACAGTATCGGGCTTTTTGAGGGTTTACAACATGCGAATACAGAACTTGTTCAGGCATACGATGCCACGATTGAGGGCTGGTCGCATGCGCTTGATTTGCGGGATAAGGAAACCGAAGGCCACTCCCTGCGTGTAACTGAGATGACCGTGCTAATGGCCATAGCTATGGGAATAAGCAAAAACGAGCTTATTCATGTGCGCCGGGGCGCCTTGTTGCATGATATAGGCAAGATGGGTGTGCCTGATAATATATTGCTTAAGGTTGAGCCGCTTACAGATGAGGAGTGGATAATTATGCGTAAACATCCTGTTTATGCCTATGAATTACTTTCACACATTGCCTATTTGCGTCCGGCGTTGGATATTCCTTATTGTCATCATGAGAAGTGGGATGGAACAGGTTATCCGAGCGGGCTGAAGGGGGAGTCGATACCATTGGCAGCGCGCATCTTTGCGGTGGTGGACGTGTGGGACGCCATGCGTTCCGACCGCCCGTATCGAAAAGGCTGGGTTGAGGAAAAGGTGCGTGAACATATCAAATCTCTTGCAGGCACACACTTAGACCCAAAGGTGGTAGAGGTGTTCTTGAAAATGAAGTGGTGACAGGCATTTCCTCGATTCATAATATGATAATACGCACCGGGGTATTCCACACGTAAAGGCCTTGCCATGAGGTTTTTCTTCTGTTAGAAATTTAAAGTGAAAGATAAATGAGAAGTCATTATAATAATTAAATAAAAAATATCAATATTTAAGATGGGTGACCCCTTTGGTTCCTTTGATTTGACTAATTTTAACTTAGCGCTTATGGGATAAACCCCCGCGCTACAATTTCCGACTTGTTCGGGGTAGGACAATCGTATGAAATTTACAAAAATGCATGGCATCGGCAATGACTATGTCTATGTCAATTGTTTTGAAGAAGAAATTAAAGACCCTGTAAAGGTCGCCCCAATTATCAGCGACAGACATTCTGGCGTTGGGTCTGACGGGCTTATCCTTATCCTGCCATCAAAGGTAGCCGATTGCAAGATGCGTATCTTTAATGCCGACGGCAGCGAGGCTCAGATGTGCGGAAACGGTATCCGTTGCGTTGCAAAATATGTGTATGATCACAAAATCACCCAAAAGAATCCACTCACCGTAGAAACACTGGCAGGTGTTAAGACGGTCCAGCTTTTTGCAACGAATGGGAAAGTGTCTAGTGCGAGAGTCAACATGGGAAAACCCGGACTCATGCGGTCTGAAATTCCTATGCTCGGCAAAGAGACACAGGTTATCAATGGACCATTGACTATTAGTAAAAGGATAACATTTCTGATTACCTGTGTCTCTATGGGAAATCCGCATTGCGTTATCTTTATTAATAATTTTGATAAGATCGACCTGCCTCACTATGGCGCTGAAATTGAGCGACATCATTCATTTCCAGAACGGACAAACGTCCACTTTGTCAAGGTACACAGTCCAAAAGAGGTTACCATGAAGACGTGGGAACGCGGTTCGGGGATAACTCTGGCCTGCGGGACGGGTGCATCGGCTGTATGCGTTGCTGGTGTCCTCAATAAAAAGACTGAACGTAAAATCCTCGCCCATCTGCCAGGAGGTGACTTGGAACTGGAATGGGCAGAAGACGGCAACGTTTACATGACAGGCCCGGCAACGGAGGTATTTACAGGGGAGTGGACAATAAGCAAATAAAATCATATCTTGTCTCAATGGATATTCCATAACGCAGCATAGCCGCAGCCAAATCCCCCTTAAACTAGGGGGATGAAGGGGGTTGTAAAAAAACTTACAAAAAAAGTATTTACAGGATAATACTATATAGTTGAAAATGCCTTTGTGACAACATGTAGTGGCAATTCATGAATTGCCACTACATTGTATAATAACCACATTATTACCGGAAATTTTCAGAAAACTAAATGTTACTTTTTTGTCTGATTGGTTAGTATCCCTTTTAATATACGATGAATAAAGAATTCATCAAAACTTTAAAGTCGGGAATTAGAGATAATAGAAATAGAGGCTCTATAGGTGAATTTTTAACGGAAAAAATCCAGCCAGGTTCAAAGTCGTTAGCAGTCTCAGCCTATTTTACCATCTATGCATACGGGGCTTTAAAAGATCATTTAAATCAGATAGAACACCTTCATTTTCTATTTGGTGAGCCAAGATTCATCAAGTCCCTAGACCCAAACAAAACCGATAAAAAATCCTTTAAGATAGAAGACGAAGAGATAAAACTCAGCAATAGACTCGAACAGAACAGAATTGCTAAAGATTGCGCCGAATGGATTAAGCAAAAGGTTCAGATAAAATCTATAAAACATGCCAATTTACTCCACGGCAAGTTATATCACATAGATAATAACGGTGTGGAAGATGCTATTATGGGAAGCTCAAACTTTACGGTAAAAGGACTCGGTTTATCTTTAGAACAATAATATTGAATTAAACCTGGAAGTAGATAGCAAGCGAGACAGGAACGATTTAAAAGACTGGTTCTGTGAAATCTGGAATAATGATGAAATTGTAGAAGATGTAAAAGATGAGGTATTGGCGTACTTAGGACTGCTTTATACAAACCATGACCCTGAATTTATTTATTATAAGACGCTTTATCATATATTTGAAAAGTTTCTTGCTGACCAATCCAAAGGAGGATTATTTACCGAAAAGACTCAATTAACAGAAACAGAGGTCTGGAAGATATTATTTGAATTCCAGAAAGACGGCGTTAAGGGCGCAATCAACAAAATACTCGCACACAACGGATGTATCATTGCGGATAGCGTCGGTTTGGGTAAAACCTTCGAGGCATTGGCAGTTATCAAATATTTTGAATTGCTGAATTATAGGGTTTTGGTGCTCTGTCCTAAAAAATTAAAGGAGAACTGGACTGTTTATCAAGCTCATATTAATAGTGAACTAAATCCCTTTATAAACGATAGATTTAATTACACCGTGCTATGCCATACGGATTTGAGTAGGGATAGAGGCAGATCAGGAGATATTGACCTTGCTACTATAAACTGGGGCAACTATGACCTTGTGGTAATTGACGAATCCCATAACTTCCGCAATAACACTAAGGGAAGAAGAGACGAAAATAACAATATAATCCGCAAAAGCCGTTATGAGCGGTTAATGGATGATATTATCAAGGAAGGAATAAAAACAAAGGTTTTATTAATCTCTGCAACGCCCGTTAATATAAATCTGCGTGATCTGAGAAACCAGATTTACTTCATAACCGAGGATAAAGACTATGCCTTTAAGCAATCTATGGGTATTCATAGCCTGAAAGAAACCATTGCCGTAGCGCAGCGTGAGTTTACACACTGGGCAGACCACAAGAAAAATCCGGAGAGAAACGTTAAGGATTTGGGCATTGTTAATATAGTATAGCTTGTAGCCCTTGATTCCATTTCAACATTAAAAGAATGATGGAATACTTAAGCATTTCCTTGCTTTTGCTGTAACATTTAGATTTTCTTCTAAGTCTTGCGAGGAAATGACGAAGCAGGCTGTTGTAGCCCTCAATGGTATATGTCTCGGCCTTGGATTGAACATGCAGCTCTTTAGGCAGAAATATTTCATAAGGTTTCCAGTCGTCGGTTGCTACCTTTCCGATCTTGATATCCTGGATGACATCCCACAGATGTCTTCCGGTTTCCGTGCTACGGTCGCCAAGTACGCAGTTGATGAATTTTTTGCCATATCTATTAACAGCAATCCATATCCAACAGTAGTTTTTTTTAAAGAGACGTAGGTATGCATTTCATCCATTTCCACGATTTCTATTGCGGTGTCAGACCGAAGCTCATCGACAGCTTCGCCAAACGCTCTTATCCAGTTGTAGACAGCAACATGACTGCATTTGAGAAATCGGGTCCCTTGACGATGCCATCTTTTGTGCTTTCTTCGCAACCACACTTAGGACAGGTTATCATGAAATTCCTCCTCTATTAGCAATAATACGGGTGGAATTTTACCATAGCTATACTAAATTAACAATGCC